>JAZNLM010000041.1:0-5063 GCA_045579105.1 Candidatus Flemingiibacterium sp. | reverse complement strand
TTCTTTAGTCTTTATTCTTTAATATGGATTTGAGAAAAAACAATAAAGAAAAAAGAATAAATAATAAATGATTTAAAACGCACCCAAGGGACGGGCGTTGCCCGTCCCTTTAGGTATAATTAATTACTTGTCGGAGTTATCCTCATAGTCAGCTGAGTAGAATGTGCCGTCCTGAGACTGACCTGCGCCTGCGTCATATCCGCCCTGCTGGTATGCGTTGGGATCGAAGCCGCCCTGAGCGCCGCCTGCCTGCTGATAAAGCTTTTCACTTACAGCGTAGAATGCCTTTTCAAGAGCCTCAGTATCTGCCTTGATAGCCTCTGTGTCGCCGCTCTGAACAGTAGTCTTGAGCTTTTCGATAGCATCCTTAACGGGAGCCTTGTCAGCATCGGAAACCTTGTCGCCGATGTCATTCAGAGTCTTCTCAGACTGGAAGATCATGCTCTCGGCACGGTTCTTAACCTCAACAGCTTCCTTCTGCTTCTTATCCTCTTCAGCGAACTTTTCAGCATCGCGAACTGCGCGGTCGATATCGTCCTGGCTCATATTTGTGCTGGATGTGATAGTGATGTGCTGCTCCTTGCCTGTGCCCTTATCCATAGCAGTTACGTTAACGATACCGTTAGCGTCGATATCGAATGTAACCTCGATCTGAGGAACACCGCGGGGAGCGGGAGCGATACCGTCAAGAGAGAAGCGGCCGAGAGTTGTGTTGCCTGCTGCCATATCGCGCTCACCCTGAAGAACGTGGATCTCAACGCTGGTCTGACCGTCAGCAGCTGTGGAGTAAACCTGACTCTTCTTTACGGGGATAGTGGTGTTTCTGTCGATAATTCTGTTGAATACGCCGCCGAGAGTTTCGATACCGAGCGACAGAGGAGTTACGTCGAGAAGGAGAAGGTCTTTAACGTCGCCGCCGAGAACTCCGCCCTGAATAGCCGCACCGATTGCTACGCACTCATCGGGGTTGATGCCCTTGAAGGGCTCCTTACCGATAAAGTTCTTAACTGCTTCCTGAACCGCTGGAATTCTGGTAGAACCGCCGACGAGGAGAACCTTGTCGATCTGGCCAACAGTAAGACCGGAGTCAGCAAGTGCCTTCTTAGTGGGAACCATAGTGCGTTCAACGAGGTCAGCGGTGATCTCGTCAAACTTTGCGCGCGTGAGAGTTCCGTCGAAGTGCTTGGGGCCGGTTGCATCTGCGGTGATGAAAGGAAGGTTGATGCTTGCCGAGGTCATACCAGAAAGCTCAATCTTTGCCTTTTCAGCAGCTTCCTTAAGGCGCTGAAGCGCCATCTTATCCTGACGGAGATCAATACCGTTTTCGCGCTTAAACTCTTCTGCAATCCAGTCGATTATGCGAGCATCGAAGTCGTCACCGCCGAGCTTGTTGTCGCCGTGTGTTGCGAGAACCTCGAAAACGCCGTCTGAAATTTCAAGAATGGATACGTCAAACGTACCGCCGCCAAGGTCAAATACCATAACCTTCTGCTCTGCGCCGTCCTTGTCAACGCCGTATGCGAGAGCTGCCGCAGTAGGCTCGTTGATAATTCTCTGTACGTTAAGACCTGCAATCTTACCTGCATCCTTGGTAGCCTGTCGCTGTGCATCGGTGAAGTATGCGGGAACGGTTATTACCGCGTCGGTAACGGTAGTGCCGAGATAAGCTTCAGCATCAGCCTTAAGCTTCTGGAGAGTCATTGCAGAAATTTCCTGAGGTGTGTATTTCTTGTCGTCGATGGTAACCTTATAGTCAGAACCCATATGACGCTTGATCGAAGCAACGGTGCGGTCGGGGTTGGTGATAGCCTGACGCTTTGCAACCTGACCTACCATACGTTCGCCGGTCTTGGAAAACGCAACTACGGAAGGAGTAGTACGCGCGCCCTCGGGGTTGGTGATAACAGTAGGCTCACCGCCTTCATAAACTGCTACGCAAGAGTTTGTAGTACCTAAATCTATACCGATAATCTTTCCCATAATAATTTTCTCCTTTGTAATAAATAAGTTATATTTGTTTAGTTTAGTTGTTTTCATGGTGAGAAAGGTTCCCACCCGTTTTTAGTTTGCAACTTTAACGAGCGCCTCGCGAAGAACGCGTTCTCCTCGCCTGTATCCCTTTTGGAATACTTCTACAATTTCGTTTTCTCCGAAGCCTTCGTCATCAATATGCATCATAGCATTGTGTATATTCGGATCGAACTGTTCGCCCTTGGCTCCGAACTCTGATACGCCGATTCTCTCAAGGGACTCTTTCGCACTCTTGAAAATAAGCTGTATGCCGTCTGCAAGCTGTGCTCCGTCGGTATACGCCGCCGCACGCTCGAGATTGTCTAGTACAGGTAGCAGAGCGGAAAGAGCATCCGCGTAAGCGTCTGCGTAAATTCCCTCGCGCTCCTTTGCGCTTCTTCTGCGAAAGTTGTCGTACTCTGCCGCAGTGCGAAGGTATTTGTCCTTGGTTTCGGCAAGTTCCGCATTTGCTTTTTCAAGTGTTCCCCTTACCTCGGTAAGCTCTGCCGTTAGTTTTTTGTTTTCATCCTTTAAAGTCTTATCTTTTTTCGACTTCGATGTTTCGTCTGTAGCGCCACCCTCGGTTTCGGCAAGGATTTCTTCAAACTTATCCTCACGTGCTTCCTCGGCAGGCTTCGTCTTATTCTCTGCCAATTTTATTCCTCCTCATCCGTGCCGTCACCGAGCAAATCTGTCGGCTCTATCATACGGCTGATGTTTTTTGACATATAGTCTACAAGCGTTACTACCTTTGAGTAGTCCATTCTTCTTGGTCCGATAACGCCTATCGCACCGATGACCTTATCTCCCGCCTTAACAGTTCGGAAGATAAGCGACGAATTGTTCATCACCTCAACGGAATTTTCCGAACCGATATACACGTTTGTCTTATCATCTGCAAGATCAGTCGACATTGCCTCGCGAAGATCGTCCTGCTTATCAAACAATCCAAGCATATCGCGTACACTATCGATGCTCGAATACTCGGGGTAGTTGAGAAGATTGTTAACTCCGTCGAACATAAGCTCGCCTTCGTCACCCTCGCCTACCATCTCGTATATAACGCGAATTATCGGCGGTATCAGTCTTTCTCCGTCTGGAACACGGCTTTGCATATCGAGCATTATCGGGAGCGTTATTGCGTCCATATCGAGTCCGGAAACACACTCGTTGAGCACAAACGCGAGTCGGTCAAGTGTATCGTGGGTTATATCAAATCCAAGATGCACTTGCCTTGTTTTCACACTACCACTTGCGGTGAGCATTACGAGAATAAAGTTTCTCGGAGAGAGATACATCGCATCAAAACGGGCTACCGTCTGTTTCTGCGGCACACGTTTAAGTGCAACGCCCGTGTAGTTGGTGAGCATACTCATAAGCTTTGTTGCACGGTCAAGTATGCGGTCAAGCTCGGCGCTCTTAAGAGTGTGAAGCTTGTTAAGCTCACCAAGCTCCGCCTGCGTCATACGGTACTGCTGCATAAGCTGGTCAACATAGAAGCGGTAACCAAGCTCTGACGGTACGCGTCCTGACGAGGTGTGCGGCTGTTCGAGATATCCCATCTCTTCAAGCTCTGCCATTTCGTTGCGTATAGTTGCTGACGAGAAAGCAATGTCCTTATATTGTGCGAGATATTTCGAGCCCACCGGCTCACCGAGGTTGATATGCGTATCTATTATAGCTTTAAGTATCGTCTTTTTTCTTTCGGACAACTCCCTATTGCTCGGAAGCACGCACATCACTCCTTCTGAAGCTCAATTTTAGCACTCAACATCTTGGAGTGCTAACTTCTGTATATAGTATATCTCGCTTTGAGCACAAAATCAAGACTATAACATATATTTTGTGTTAATATTTTGTGAACGAAAGTGTCACTCATTGGTGTATGAGTGCCGAAATTAGCAGTTGATGATGCTAACTGTCGTCATTACTGAAAGTAAACTTCTTTATTCCATCGTTTCACAGCATAAATAAACTGTCAACACTAACAACACCTTTTTCTTCAAAAAACAATCAAAAAGTTCATATTTTAAGGGGATTTCTGTCAACATTCCGTATCGTGTGCGATTTTATATAATATGTACGAACTTTTAAGAGAAAGGAAAAATCACTTGCAATATCACATAATTTAGTGTATAATAGTGAGCAGTGTTTATATACATATATTATTTATATTTAAGAAAGGTTCGGCCAATTTTATGGAAGTCTTGTTTTCCAATCTTATCGACTACACTTCAAACTTTGACATCCGCCCAATAATTATGTGGTTAATCGGCGGCATACTCATTTACCTTGCTATTAAGAAGGAAATGGAGCCTACGCTTCTCCTTCCTATGGGCTTTGGTGCAATCCTCGTCAATATCCCCGGCTCAACAGCTGCGGCTGAAGCTATCCACAACGAAATCGGAGAGCTTATCGGCGAGGCAGGTCCGCTTCGCACCCTTTATGAGGCAGGTATTGCAAACGAGCTCTTCCCACTTATACTCTTTATCGGTATCGGCGCAATGATTGACTTCGGTCCTATACTCTCGAATCCCAAGCTTATGGTATTCGGTGCAGCAGCGCAGTTCGGTATTTTCTTCACATTCTGCCTTGCATCTATCTTCTTCGACATCAACGACGCTGCTTCTATCGGCATCATCGGTGCGGCAGACGGTCCTACTGCAATCGTCGTTGCGCAGCAGCTGGGATCCAAGTTTGTCGGCCCGATAATGGTTGCGGCATATTCGTATATGGCGCTTGTACCGATTATTCAGCCGCCGGTAATCAAGCTTCTCACCACAAAGAAAGAGCGTATGATCCGTATGCCCTACAAGCCGGCTAACGTATCGAAGACCACTCGCATACTCTTCCCTATCGTTATCACAATAATCGCAGGGCTGTTCGCTCCCTCGTCTGTTTCTCTCGTTGGTTTCCTTATGTTCGGTAACCTTATCCGCGAGTGCGGCGTACTTGATTCCCTTTCCGAAACGGCACAAAAGGTTCTCGCAAATCTTATCACAATCTTCCTCGGTATCACGATTGCTTCGCAGTTGAACTATGAGCAGATCCTT
>JAZNLM010000040.1:0-8057 GCA_045579105.1 Candidatus Flemingiibacterium sp. | reverse complement strand
CCTCGTTGCTGAAGGTCATAAGACCGAGGCAGAAGCAGTTGCTATGATCGATCCCAGAAACCTTGACACACTCCTTCACCCTCAGTTCGACGCTAAGGCTCTTAAGGCAGCTACTCCTATGGGTCGCGGTCTTGGTGCTTCCCCCGGTGCTGCTTGCGGTCAGATCGTATTCTCCGCAGAAGATGCAGAGGCTTGGAAGGCAGCAGGCAAGAAGGTAGTTCTCGTTCGTCTTGAGACCTCTCCCGAGGACATCACCGGTATGAAGGCAGCTCAGGGTATCCTGACTGTTCGCGGCGGTATGACCTCTCACGCAGCCGTTGTTGCTCGTGGTATGGGTAAGTGCTGCGTTTCCGGTTGCGGCGACATCGCTATGGATGAAGAAAACAAGAAGTTCACTCTCGCAGGCAAGACCTTCACCGAGGGCGACTACATCTCTATCGACGGTTCCACCGGTAACATCTACGACGGTCTTATTCCTACCGTTGACGCCGAGATCTCCGGCAACTTCGGCACCATCATGGGCTGGGCTGATGAGTTCCGTACTCTTAAGGTAAGAACCAACGCTGATACTCCTACCGATGCGAAGAAGGCTCGTGAGCTTGGCGCAGAGGGTATCGGCCTTTGCCGTACTGAGCACATGTTCTTCGAGGCAGACAGAATCGCTGCCTTCCGTGAGATGATCTGCTCTGATACTGCTGAGGAAAGAGAAGTTGCACTCGAAAAGATTCTTCCCTACCAGCAGTCCGACTTCGAGAAGCTCTATGAGGCTCTCGAGGGATGCCCTGTTTGCATCCGTTTCCTTGATCCCCCGCTCCACGAGTTCGTTCCTACCACCGAGGAAGAAATCAAGCTCCTCGCTGATACTCAGGGCAAGAGCGTTGAGGACATCAAGGCTCTCATCGCTTCTCTCCACGAGTTCAACCCGATGATGGGTCACCGTGGATGCCGTCTTGCAGTAACTTACCCTGAAATTGCAGCAATGCAGACCAAGGCAGTTATCCGCGCGGCTATCAACGTTAAGAAGGCTCATGCTGACTGGAACGTAGTTCCCGAAATCATGATTCCTCTCGTAGGCGACGTTAAGGAGCTTAAGTACGTTAAGAAGGTAGTTGTTGAAACTGCTGACGCTGAAATCGCAGCTGCAGGCGCTGACCTCAAGTACGAGGTTGGTACCATGATCGAGATTCCTCGTGCATGCCTCACCGCTGACGAGATCGCTGCTAACGCAGACTTCTTCTGCTTCGGTACTAACGACCTTACTCAGATGACTTACGGCTTCTCGCGTGACGATGCTGGTAAGTTCCTCGGCGCTTACTACGATGCTAAGATCTTCGAAAACGATCCCTTCGCTAAGCTCGACACCACCGGTGTTGGTAAGCTCATGAACATGGCAGTAACCCTCGGCCGTCCCGTAAACAACCACCTCCATGTTGGTATTTGCGGTGAGCACGGTGGTGACCCCACATCTGTTGAGTTCTGCCACTCCATTGGTCTTGACTATGTATCCTGCTCGCCGTTCCGCGTGCCGATTGCTCGTCTCGCTGCTGCACAGGCTGCAATTAAGTCCAAGTAAGATAATTTTACAAATATTTATCCCCACCGACAAGTCGGTGGGGATTTTTTTGCAGGTTTTATATATGCAAATCGCATTTTTACGCGTTAAAACCAAATCGCATTTTTACGCGTTAAAACAATAAATTTGTAAAAAAGTACTTGCGCATACGAAATTTATGTGATATAATATATAGTATAATATTTTTTATATTAGAATATTTGGATGCGCCACCCAAAATCGTGCGCACATAAAATACAGAAAGCGAAGGTCGTAATATGAATACAAAAACATTGGTTTACGTACTAAAGCGTATAGGACTTGCTCTTTTGACGGTTTGGATAGTTATAACTATCACATTCTTTGTTATGCACGCCGTTCCCGGCGGTCCTTTCCTCGCTGAAAAGGCTATCTCCGAAGCGGCACAGGCGGCACTCGAGGCTAAATATGGTCTTGACAAACCCTTGTTCCAACAGTATATTACATACCTTAAGGATATTATCACGAAGTTTGATTTCGGTCCGTCCATCAAACAGCGTGGACGTGAAGTTATCGACATCATCATCGACGGAATGAAAACTTCCGCGAAGCTCGGTCTTGCGGCTGCGTCAATCGCGCTTATTTCGGGAACAGTACTCGGAAGCGTCGCAGCACTTCGCCGTAACAAGTTCATCGACCGCGTCATAATGGTTGTAACTACCGCATTCGTTTCGATGCCATCGTTTATTATGGGTACGTTTATGCTGTTACTCTTTACTGTACAGCTTGCAATCTTACCGGCAAACGGCGCGGAACCGGGCGGTCTTATCCTTCCGACAATTGCACTCTCCCTCTCGCCTATGGCGAACATTACCCGTCTTACTCGCTCGTCGATGCTTGACGTGCTCGGTCAAGACTATATCCGCACCGCTAAAGCGAAGGGCGTGTCAGGCACGAAGATAATCTTCAGCCACGCACTTAAGAATGCGCTTATTCCCGTTGTAACCTACTTCGGTCCCATGCTTGCGTATATCGTAACCGGTTCGCTCGTCGTTGAGCAGATATTTGCCGTTCCCGGCATCGGACGCTCCTTCGTCAGCAGCATCATCAACCGCGACTACACGCTTATCATGGGAACAACCATCGTGCTTGCGATACTTATAGTCGTAATGAACCTTGTCAGCGATATTCTCTACAAGGTAATCGACCCACGTATCACGCTTGAATAAAGAAAGTACGACAGAAAGGAGTAAGCAAGTGAATAAAAAACCGTTCAGTATGCATCTTGATGTAGATGCGTTTATACCCGCCGATCCTACGGAAAAGGAATATATGGTACAAATGCGCCCGTCCTCTACGTTCTTCCGCGACGGTGTAAAAAGATTTGTGAAAAACAAGGTTGCGCTCGTCAGCCTTGTAATAGTTGTAATTATAACCTTAAGCTGCATTTTCATACCATTTTTCTTCCCGTATTCTTATGACAATCAGCTCGGTGTACAGCCAGGCAAGCCCGTTGATGCTACATACAATAATCTCGCGCCGTTCAAATATGGCGCAACCGAGCGTGAACGCTTGCTCGGAAAGGCAAGCGCATATGAAATATTTATCCCTGCGCTTCTCAAGAACGAATATAGCGATGAAAGTGAAAAAGCAGCGGATATCACAAACCGTGAAGTAAAAAAGGCGGAAGCAGAGGCGCTCCTCGCAACCTATCTTGCAGGTGAACGTACTGTTGATGCGTTTGCGGCACTCGCAAACACGCTCGGTGATGATGCACAGTACATGCACATTGAAAACGAAAAGGCAAAAACATATAAAGACAATCCCGCAATCAGCGATTGGCTGTGGGAAGTTACCGGCCTTGGTAAAGCAAAGAGAGCCACCGGTGATGCCGCTGTAATCGAAACAAGACTCGGCTATCACGTTGTTTTTTTCGACTCATACTCAGGTGAAACAGAAAGCATCTTCCCCCACATTTTCGGTACTGATTCCGCAGGACGTGACTACTTTATCCGTATAGTATACGGCGCACGCATCTCCCTCGCGGTTGGATTCTTTGCAAGTATAATCGTACTTATAATCGGTATGACCGTAGGTTCGATTTCCGGTTACTGCGGCGGTAAGATTGACCTTATCATTATGCGTATTGTCGATATCATATACTCTCTGCCGGATATGCTTCTTATCATTC
This sequence comes from Candidatus Flemingiibacterium sp., assembly GCA_045579105.1. Lineage (GTDB taxonomy): Bacteria > Bacillota > Clostridia > Oscillospirales > CAG-272 > Flemingiibacterium. The sequence continues at coordinate 4,335 of JAZNLM010000040.1, read as the reverse complement.
TTCTTGCATCTGCACTCAAGCAGACAAACCTGGATCAGATCATCAAAGGCACTGTACTTGAAAAAATAGGCGCTAACATCATAAGCCTATTTATTGTCTTCGGCGTTCTTTATTGGGTTTCTATGTCACGCCTTATCAGAGGTCAGATTCTCTCGCTTCGTGAACAGGAATACGTCCTCGCTTCTCAAGCGGCAGGCGCACGTGGAAAGTGGATAATCTTCAAGCACCTTATGCCTAACTGCATAAGCGTTGTTATCATCTCCACCGCACTTCAGATCCCCAGCGCTATATTCACCGAAAGCTATCTGTCCTTCCTTGGGCTTGGTGTAAATGCCCCTATGCCCTCGCTCGGTTCTCTTGCATCCGACGCGCTCAACGGTATCAACTCGTATCCGCACAGACTTGTTATTCCCGCGATTGTAATATCGCTCATCGTGCTCTCCCTTAACCTTCTCGGCGACGGTCTGCGCGACGCATTCGACCCCAAACTCAACGGTTAAGAAATACGGAAAGGAAAGGTCAAATATTATGCCATTACTCGAAGTAACAGACCTTCGCACCTCCTTCTTCACCGATGCAGGTGAGGTCAAGGCTGTAAACGGAATATCGTTTAATCTCGATCACGGAAAAGTACTCGGTATTGTCGGCGAGTCCGGCTCGGGTAAGTCCGTAACCGCATATTCGATTATGCAAATTCTCGCCTCGACGGGCAAAATTGTCGGCGGCTCTATAAAGCTCGACGGTCAGGAGCTCGTAAGTGCAGGCGAAAAGACTATGCGTAAAATCAGAGGCAACAAGGTGTCTATCATATTCCAGGACCCTATGACCTCTTTAAATCCCACGCACACTATCGGTCATCAGATAATGGAAGCAATTCTTCTGCATACAGGCAGAACCAAGAAAGAAGCTCGTGAGCGCGCAGTTGAAATGCTTCGACTCGTTAACATCAACGAGCCTGAAAAGCGTATGAAGCAGTATCCGCATGAGCTTTCGGGCGGTATGCGTCAGAGAGTCGTTATCGCAATGGCTCTTGCGTGCGAGCCGGATATACTCATCGCCGATGAGCCCACTACCGCGCTCGACGTAACTATTCAGGCGCAGATTCTGGACCTTATGACATCGCTCCAAAAAGAGCTTGGAATGGCTATCATTATGATAACCCACGACCTTGGCGTCGTTGCACAAATGTGTGACGAGGTTATCGTGATGTACGCAGGTTCTATCTGCGAGCAAGGTACGGCGGACGAAATATTCTACAATCCGCGCCATGAATACACGAAGGGCCTCATGCGCTCCATCCCAACGGCTAACACTTTCGGCCAGCGTCTTCAGCCTATCACTGGTACGCCTATTGACCTTCTTAATATGCCTGCAGGTTGCCCGTTTGCACCGAGGTGTGATGCTGCGATGAAGATTTGCCTTAAAGAAAGATGCGAGCGTATGATCATCAACGACGAGCACTACGCCGCTTGCTGGATGAACGTTAAGGCAGGAATAGAGGACGGTTCTCTCGAAAATCCGCCCGTAAACGGAGAGGAGAACACGATAAATGAGTGATATGTCTAAAAAACCTCTCGTAGAGGTCAGAAATTTAAAGAAATATTTTGATATTAACACGGGCTTTTTCAAAACCAAGCCGCTTAAGGCTGTAGATAACGTATCATTTGATATCAACCGCGGAGAAACACTCGGTCTTGTCGGAGAATCAGGCTGTGGTAAAACTACCGTAGGCCGTACCCTTCTCCATCTTTACAAGCCGACGGCGGGTGAGATTATTTATGACGGCAATCCCATCAAAACTCGCGCAGACATAAACGAGTTCCGCAAAAAGGCGACTATGGTGTTCCAGGACCCATACTCTTCCCTCAATCCGCGTATGACGGTTTCGGATATTATTGCAGAACCGCTCGATATACATAAGATGTATAAGGGCGAAGCAGAACGCCGTGAGAAGGTTCTCGAGCTTATGGAGCATGTCGGCCTTAACAGTGAGCACGCTTCGCGCTATGCGCACGAGTTTTCGGGCGGTCAGCGCCAACGTATCGGTATCGCACGCTCCCTCGCGGTAAACCCTGAATTCATCGTCTGTGACGAGCCAGTATCCGCGCTCGACGTGTCAATTCAAGCGCAGGTTATCAATATGTTCGGCGAGCTTCAGGATAAGCTCGGTCTTACATATCTCTTTATCGCACACGACCTGCTTGTTGTACGCCATATCAGTAATCGTATCGCGGTTATGTACCTTGGTAAGATGGTTGAACTTTGCGACGCTGCCACGATTTACGAGCGCCCGATGCATCCATATTCCAAGGCGCTTATGTCGGCAGTTCCTATGCCCGACCCAAAGATAGCACGCGCAAATGTGCGTATTCCTCTGTCAACAGATATCCCTTCCCCACTCAACGCACCTTCGGGATGCCCCTTCCGCACCCGTTGTGCTCATGCGTGTGAGCGTTGTGCCACCGAAATTCCCGCATTCCGTGAGATTGAAAAGGGACACTTCGTGGCTTGCCACCGAGCTGAAGAGCTCAACTAAACAGTATATTTATGTGCTGGGGCGTGCATCCCAAAACACATTTATATAAAAATTATGTTTTTCAGAAAGGACATGTCTTATGAAAAAATTTATTGCATTGGCTCTTGCTCTTGTAATGGTTCTCGCTATGGCTGCTTGCGGCACTGATCCCGTAGACAACGGCGACGACACCACCAAGACTGTAGCCGCTCCTACTCTGACCTATCTCTACAATACAAGTGAAGGTCACAAAGCTATCGGTGAATATCTCCAGAGCGCACTTCAGGTTGCTGGCATCACCATGAACCTCGAAAATCAGGAATGGAATACCTTCCTTGAGACTCGTAAGAACGGTGATTACTCCGTTGCAAGAAACGGTTGGGTTGCTGACTACAACGATCCCATCTGCTTCCTCGATATGTGGACTTCCGGTTCGGGCAACAACGACGTTCAGTACGGTAAGGGCGCACACGCTGACCTCAAGATGTACGATCTCGACCTCACCGCTTTCGGTTATGAGGACAAGGTTGAGGACGGCACCTGGGCTGAAACCTACGACGTTCTTATCTCCAGAATTAAGAGTTGCACCGACGCCGCTAATCGTTATGCAATGATGCACCTTGCAGAGGATATGCTTATGGCTACCGGCTGTATCGTTCCCCTTTACTACTACACCGACCTTTACATGATCGACGATACTGTAAACGGCTTCTTCTCCAACCCCCTCGGCTACAAGTATTTCATGAATACTGATGTTGCAGGCAACACCGATTCTCTCTCTGTTTGCCTCGCTTCCGAGCCCCAGACTCTTGACCCCGCACTCAACAGTGCAGTTGACGGTGCTACCACCATCGCTCACCTCTTTGCAGGTCTTGCTAAGTGGTCCCAGGATGCTGACGGCAACCTCGTAATCGTTGCTGACGCTGCTGAGGAACTCACTGAAGGTGTTCTCAATGAAGATGGTACTGTTACTTACACCTACACTCTCCGTGAAGGTATGAAGTGGTCCAACGGCGATGAAGTTAAGGCTTCTGACTTCGTAAACGCTTGGAATCGCGCGGCTTCCACCGAACTCGCTGCTGACTACGGTTACATGTTCGAGATCGTTAAGGGCTACGGCACCGACGCACTTGACGCTGTTGCTGATGACGCTGCAAGAACTATCACCGTTACCATCTCAAACGCCATCTCCTATTGGAATGAACTTCTCGCGTTCCCGACCTATTTCCCTGTACATGCTTCTGCATACGACAATGAGGCTTGGGCAACTACTCCCGAAACCTACATCTGCAATGGTCCTTACACCATTTCCGGTTGGGATCACAACAGTGTAATCACCCTCACCAAGAACGACAATTACTTTGACGCAGCTGACGTAACCATGAAGGAAATCAAGATGTTCCTGTCCGACGACTCCAACAACATGCTTTCCAACTTCAAGAACGGTTCCTGGCTCCTCATCGATGACGTTCCTACCAACGAAATCGCAACTCTCAAGACCGAATATCCTGAAGAATTTGTAATTGCAGGTCAGATCGGTACTTACTATGTATGCTGGAATATTAACGAAGACCTCGTTCCCGGCAGCGGCCTCAAGGGCGTTGAAAAGGAAAAGGCACAGCAGGAAATCAGAAATGCCCTCGCACTTCTCATCGACCGTAACTACATCGTTAACGATGTAGCACAGGGTGGTCAGCTCCCCGCATCTTCCTTCGTTGCGATGGGTATGACCGATGCTGACGGTACTGAATCCTACAAGAACGCAGGCGACAACGACTTCGTAGGCTACTATGATGTATCTACCGAAGCATTCGCAGACA
>JAZNLM010000039.1:0-7280 GCA_045579105.1 Candidatus Flemingiibacterium sp. | reverse complement strand
CTCGGCCAATGGCCTGCCACCCGCGGGATCTGCCGGGCCGGCAGCCGGGCGATTGCCCGGATCCCGCAAACGGTGTTGCTTCGGATAGGGTTTACAGCGCTCCCATGTTGCCATGGGACCGGGTGAGCTCTTACCTCGCCTTTCCACCCTTACATCAGCGGATATCCGGCAAAGCCGTACACCGTCTGATGCGGTATCTCTCTGTTGCACTATCCCGGAGGTTCCCCTCGGCGGACGTTATCCGTTATCCTGCCCTGTGAAGCCCGGACTTTCCTCACGGTAATACCTTTCGGCAACATACCGCGCGATCGTCCGGCAAGGTCGCGCCAATATTATACCACGCGGTATTATTTTTGTCAAGTACGGGCAAAACGGGGAACTTCAAAATATTTACACTTAGCCTATTGAAGTTGACGCTTCTGTGTGGTACAATATAATGTATTGTATTCTGCGTTTGTGAGGTGAGGCTCGTATGACTGGTATAAAAATACCTAAATTTGCACGCGCGGTCATCGGCGCGCTCACACAAAACGGGTACGAGGCATACGTTGTCGGCGGATGTGTACGTGACGCACTGCTTTGCAGAGAACCAAACGACTGGGACGTTACCACGTCCGCGCACCCGAATACGATAATGGAAATCTTCTCTGAAAGAGAGGGATTTCACGCTATACCAACGGGTATCACGCACGGTACGGTTACCGTTGTTTGCGAGGGGACACCCGTAGAGGTTACGACTTATCGAATAGACGGCGAGTATTCGGACAGCCGCCACCCCGACAGTGTAGAGTTTACTGACGATATTGCCGCTGATTTGTCACGGCGCGATTTTACGGTGAACGCCATTGCGTATTCGCCGGCACGCGGACTTGTTGACGTGTATGGGGGAATGAGCGACATTGAAGCGGGAGTGATACGCTGTGTTGGTAAGGCGCGTGAACGCTTTTCCGAGGATGCGCTTCGCATTATGCGCGCGCTGCGATTTGCATCCCAGCTTGGTTTTGCCATAGACGAAGACACAGCAAACGCGGCACAAGAACTTGCACCAACACTTGAAAATATCGCAAAAGAGCGCATAACAGTTGAGCTTTCAAAGCTTCTTCTCGGTAAAAATGCGCAGAGCATTTTACGCGACTATACGGACGTGCTTATGTGCGTTTTTTCGATGCTTGATGCGGACAAATTGATACGAGCCTCACAGCGTATATCGCGGCTTGACGGAACAGATTTGCCTCTTGCCATAGCGTCACTGCTCGCGGATGCGGCAGACGGCGGTGTATGCGAATTTTTTGCGCGGTTTCGATTTGATAATAGGACAACGAAAGCGACTAAAGATATACTTGCAAACAAGAATGCCTTGATAGAAGGTAAACCGTCCGTAAAACGGCTTTGCCGCCACGTCGGCGCTGACATCGCACGCTCGGTGCTAAAGTTGAAACGCGTGCTTGGCGAAGAAGTGCGCGAAGCGTTTGCGTGGCTTGACGAAATAGTTGACGGCGGCGAATGCTTTAGTATCTCACAGCTTAATATTGACGGGCGCGAGCTGATAGCGCTCGGACACGAGCCGAAAACGCTCGGATATGTGCTTGACACGCTTCTTGAAGCGGTTATCCGCGAAGAAATAAATAACGATAAAAATGAGCTTATAAATGCGGCAAGCCGCATCTTGAAAGGAAACTAAACAATGAAAGAAGTCTTACTATGTAAATACGGCGAGCTCATACTCAAGGGCGCCAACAAATCATACTTTGAAAATCTGCTTTTAAAGGAGCTTCGTACACGCGTAAAACGCGCAGGTGAGTTTGATGTAAGCTACGCCCAAAGCACCATTTATATCGAGCCGAAGGATGAGTTCGCAGACATTGAGCTTGCGCTCGAATATGCTAAAAAGGTGTTTGGCATTGTGGCTATCGACCGCGCAGTAATGGTCGAAAAGGACATAGAGGCGATAAAAGCCGCGGCGAAAGAGTATTTGCCGCAGTTTCTTATCGGTGCAAAGACATTCAAGGCGGACGCAAGACGCTCGGACAAGACATTCCCATTAAAGTCGCCCGAGCTTATGCGCGAGGTTGGCGCTGCGGTGCTTGAGGCGTGTCCTCGTATTAAGGTTGACGTACACACCCCCGACGTTACCGTGCGCGTTGAGATACGCGAGCGTGGCGCATATATACATGCAGGTGGTGTAAAGGGCGCAGGCGGTATGCCGCTCGGCTCAAGCGGAAAGGGACTTTTGCTGCTTTCGGGCGGTATCGACAGCCCCGTCGCGGGATATATGATTGCTAAGCGAGGCGTAACGCTTGAAGCACTCCACTTTGAGAGCTTCCCGTACACGTCCGAGCGTGCGAAAGAAAAGGTACTCGAGCTTGCAAGACTGCTTTGCGAATATACGACGCAGATTAAGGTGCACGTAATCTCGCTCACTCACATTCAGGAAGAGCTTCGCCGTGCCTGCGACGAGGACTATTTCACTCTGCTTCTGCGCCGTTACATGATGACGCTTGCCGAGCGCGTTGCAAGACGAAACCACTGTCACGCGCTTATCACGGGCGAAAGTCTTGCACAGGTTGCAAGTCAGACTATGCGCGCCATCGAGGTGACGGACAGCGCAGTGAATATGCCCGTTTATCGCCCCTGCATCGGTCTTGACAAAGAAGAAATTATCACTATAGCGAGAAAAATCGACACCTTTGAAACGTCGATACTGCCGTATGAGGACTGCTGTACCGTCTTTACCCCCCGTCATCCGAAAACCCGTCCCGAAATGGAGAGGGTGCTCGAGGAAGAGAACAAGCTTGACTTTAAGGCACTTTGCGACGAGGCGTATAACACACTCGACACTATCGTTATCCGCATAGAGGAGTAATGGATAAGTACACAACAAAAATATTGCTATTCTGTAAATTCCGCCCGCAATATGGGCGGAATTTTAATATATTTAATTAAATTTGTGTAATTCCTCTTGACATATGACGTAAATTTGTATAAAATATATGTGTATGTAATTAAAATATATACTGCCGAACCTATGTCCTGTGATGGAGGAGATGAGGTTCGACTATAAAATAATTGCATTATTAAAACGAATTTAAAAACTTAACAGAGTACACAACAAGGAGGTGTTCTATCATTGACCGGAATTATAATTAGCGTTGTCATCACCGCCGTGGTTTGTTTGCCGCTCGGGGTGGTTTTCGGTATAATTTACAGGAAAAAGGTCGGCGAGGCTGAAATAGGCTCTGCCGAAGAACAGGCACGCAAGATCATTGAAGACGGTGAACGTACTGCTGAGAACAAGAAAAAAGAAGCCCTTATCGAAGCAAAAGAGGATATACTTCGTCAGCGAAACGAAGCAGAGCGCGAAATAAAGGAGCGCCGCGCAGAGCTTTCAAGACTTGAAAGCCGTGTTGCGAAGAAGGAAGAGCAGATCGATCACAAGATTGAAACGCTTGAGACAAAGGAAGAAAACCTTAATAAGAAGCTCAAAGAGGTTGAGGATACCAAGGCGGAGATCGAACAGATCAAGGTAAAAGAGTTTGAGACACTTGAAAAGGTTGCAGGCCTCACCGCAGAGGAAGCAAAGGCACAGATCGTTTCGCGTATCGACGATGAGGTCAAGCACGAAACCGCGCAGAAGCTCATCGAATATGAAGCACAGTTTAAGGAGGAGGCAGATCAGAAGGCGAGAGAAATCCTTTCTTTGGCAATCCAGCGCTGCGCTTCCGAGAGTGTTACGGAAAACACCGTTTCCGTTGTTGCTCTGCCCAGCGACGAAATGAAGGGACGCATCATCGGCCGAGAGGGACGTAACATCCACACAATCGAGGCGATGACCGGAGTTGACCTTATCATCGACGACACCCCCGAAGCAATCACGCTTTCCAGTTTTGATCCCGTACGCCGTGAGGTTGCGCGTATCGCACTTGAAAAGCTTATCGCAGACGGACGTATCCACCCTGCACGCATTGAGGAAATGGTTGAAAAAGCGCGCCGCGATGTTGACGCTATGATCAAGCAGGCGGGTGAACGTGCTACATACGACACGGGTATTCATGGACTTAGCCTTGATCTTATCAAGCTGCTCGGACGTCTTCGTTACCGTACGAGCTACGGTCAGAACGTGCTCGACCATTCTATCGAGGTTGCGCTTCTTTCAGGTATGATCGCAGACGAGCTTGGCGTTGACAGCACGCTTGCAAAGAGAGCCGGTCTTCTCCACGATATCGGTAAGGCTCTTACCCAGGAGATCGAAGGCTCGCATGTACAGCTTGGTGTCGACATTTGTAAGAAATTCAAGGAAAACAAAGACGTTATCCACGCAATCGAAGCGCACCATAACGACGTTGAACCGCAGACCATCACTGCAATCATCGTTCAGGCTGCCGATGCAATTTCTGCGGCACGTCCCGGTGCAAGACGCGAGGATCTCGAAAACTACATCAAGCGCCTTCAGAAGCTTGAAGAAATTACCTATAGCTTCCCCGGCGTGGACAAGTCGTTTGCAATTCAGGCAGGTCGAGAGATACGTATCGCAGTCAAGCCCGAGGTCGTCAACGACGAGCAGATGGTTCTTATGGCACGCGATATCGTACAGAAGATCGAAGCCGAGCTTCAGTACCCCGGACAGATAAAGGTTCATATGATACGCGAAAGCCGCGCTATCGACTACGCAAAATAATTATAAATCCCTGTGGCTGTGCCGCGGGGATTTTTTCTTTTTCGCGCACAGCGCGTGGACTAAAAGCGGATTGTATTTTACAATAATCTTATCAAAAACATGCATTTTGCAACAAAATTCGCCTCAAAGCAACAATTTTCTTAAAATAATTGCAGAATTTTGCAAAAACCTATTGCAAAATCGAAGCGAGTGGTGTATAATAGGCTTTGCAAATATGTCGGATGAAGTATTTGGGAAAAAGTGCACACTTTGTGACGCTTACCGAAGGAGTAACGCTCTCAGGTAAAAGAACCGAATACGGACGACACTCTGGAGAAGCTCATTTTTGGGTGCCGAAGGTGTTAAATGCTCTCAGGCAAAAGGACAGAGAAAAATAATTTTTTCTTCTTCTGTGGTAGCAGAGTTTTCTGCTATTCTCAATTTGTGCTTTCTTTGGAGTCAACGGTTGTTGGCTCCTTTTTTGTTTCCATTATAGAATCAAAAAATGAAAGGACGGTTTTAGAACTAATGATGGAATGGATTACAAATTTCAACAATTCAATCAACAGCTTCGTTTGGGGTAAGGGCGTGTATCTGCTCATACTCGTAGGTGTAATCATGACAGTGATAACAGGTGTGTTTCAGATAACTCACTTCGGTCATTGGATGAAAGAAACACTCGGAAAAATTTTCAAGAAAGACGTTTCCGGTCATGTAAAGGGAAAGTCTATCTCACAGTTCCAGGCACTTTGTACGGCTCTTGCTGCTACTATTGGTGTAGGTAACATCGCGGGTGTTGCGGCGGCTATCGTAGGCGGCGGACCCGGTGCAGTATTCTGGATGTGGATTGCCGCATTCCTTGGAATGATGACCAACTATTCCGAAAATGTACTCGGCATCTACTTCCGCAGAAAAAACGCTGACGGCGAATGGTCCGGCGGCGCTATGTACTACCTAGAGGACGGACTTGGTAAGATGAAGTTCGGTAAGTACATCGGCAAGCCTCTTGCTATACTTTTCGGTATCTTCGCTATCCTCGCATCCTTCGGTATCGGCGCGATGGGACAGATCAACAAGATCGTGGTTAATATGGTTTCCGCGTTTGAGATTAAATCGCTTACCTCGGTTGAGCTTTACGAGGGCGTAACGCTTTATCACCTCGTTCTTGGTGTTGTGCTCGTTGTAATTGCGGCACTTATACTCCTCGGCGGTCTTAAGAGAATTGCAAACTTTGCGGAGAAGGTAGTTCCCTTTATGGTGGTTCTCTTTGTTGTTGGTTCTATTGCGCTTATCTGTATCAACTATTCGCAGATCGGTAATGCATTTGCTTCTATCTTTAAGTATGCGTTTACCGTTCCCGCAGCACTCGGCGGTGTGGGCGGTATCGTTGTTAAGGACATCGTAACTCAGGGCTGCAAGCGCGGCGTATTCTCAAACGAGGCAGGTCTCGGTTCGTCCGTTATGGTACACTCGAGTTCAAATGTTATCGAGCCTGTGCGTCAAGGCCTTTGGGGTATCTTTGAGGTGTTCGCTGACACTATTATTGTCTGCACTATGACGGCACTCGTTGTTCTCACTTCCGGATTTATCAATCTTGATACCGGAGCTCTTGCTGAAGGCGTAAGCGATGCAACACTCGTTGCAAGGGCATTCGGTGCACACTTCGGTGCAATAGGCGAAGGATTTATTGCTATCGCGATACTCCTCTTCGCGTTTACTACTGTTCTTGGTTGGGACCATTACGGCTCCAAGGCTTGGGAATACCTCTTCGGCACCAAGACAATAACCCTTTACAGAATTATCCACCTTGTAACCATCTTACTCGGTGCACTTCTTACTTCGTCGCTCGCTTGGGACATTTCTGATACTTTCAACGGTCTTATGATGCTTCCCAACCTTATCGGTGTAGTATGCTGTGCAGGTCTTGTTATTAAGATTACGAAAAATTACAAGCAGAGAAAATTTAAGAAGATGGACATTGAGCCGATACTTTCTGCATTCCCTGAAATTCAGGCACAGCAGGCGGCGGAGCTTAAGGCAAAAAAAGATAATCAGTAAAGGCATAATATATTATGGCTTTTGTCTACAAAAGCAATTGCTTGTGTAGAAAGAAGGACAGAGAGCGAGTGCTCCTGTCCTTCTTTTTTTGTATAGAAAAACCGTCGGTAAGTCCGACGGTTGTTTTTTATTTTATATCCATACCTTCAAGTGTTTTTATAACAGAATGAAGCTCTTCTATGTACATACGGTCAAGCTCGGACAAGCGGTAGGATTTCGGATAAACAATCAAATCCTTGTAGTTGTAATCCGCATCGAAAACGCATCTCTGTACAAGTTGATAGCGGTCGAGTATCTTCTGTGGAATGGTTGACACCCACATAAACGAGTTTGGTATGTTCGCGAGCAGCTCCATCTGACTTCCGCGCTCGAAAACGTAAATGCGTTTATTGGAGTTTTCGATGTTTTCCATACGCTTGGCCTCGATAGTTGGAAGCGTGGGAACTGCGTTGTCGCTGTGGAGTATTTCTATAGAGTCTGCGAGGTCCGCGCACTTAAGCACGGGCTTGTTTGCGAGAGGGTTGTCCTTTGACATAAGCGCGATATATCTGAACTGCCACAAAAGCTC
>JAZNLM010000038.1:0-5433 GCA_045579105.1 Candidatus Flemingiibacterium sp. | reverse complement strand
AAGCGTGCGCTTGACGGCGATAAGGGTCTTAACACGGGCGGTATGGGCACGTTCTCGCCGAGCCGTATCTATACTCCCGAAATCGCAGAAGTTTGTATGAGCACCATTTTTCTTCCCACCGTTGAAGGACTTGCAAAAGATGGAAGAATATTTAAGGGCGTTATCTACTTCGGTCTTATGATCACTCCGAAGGGTCCGAAGGTTATCGAGTACAATGCGCGCTTCGGCGACCCCGAAACGCAGGTCGTGCTGCCCAGACTCAAGACGGACTTTCTTGCAATCGTAAACGCTGTTATTGACGAGAAGCTTGCTGAGATTGAAATCGAGTGGGAAGATAATGCCTGTGTATGCGTTGTTGCGGCATCGGGCGGTTATCCTACAAAGTACAATAAGGGCTACGAGATAAAGGGCCTTGAAAAGCTTGCAGGCAAGGATGATATTATGGTATTCCACGCTGGAACTGACATAAAGGACGGCAAACTCGTTACCTCTGGGGGACGAGTTCTCGGCGTTACCGCAAAGGGCGCTGACCACGCAGAAGCTATTAAAAAGGCTTACGCGGCGATTGCAGAGGTTGAATTTACCGACATGCACTACCGCCGCGACATAGGTGTAAAATGAGCACCGTCACGCAGAATAGTGATCTTCTCAAGCTTATAAGCGAAAAGCTCCCGAAGCTTTCAAAGGGGCAAAAGCTTATCGCTTCGTATATACTCGAACATTACGAGAAGGCGGCGTATATGACTGCGTCAAAGCTTGGTGCGCTTGTCGGCGTTTCTGAGTCCACGGTTGTACGCTTTGCTAGCGAGCTTGGATTTGAGGGATATCCCGAGCTTCAGTACTCGCTTCAGGAGCTTATCCGCACGAAGCTTACGACGCTTCAGCGTATTGAGATAACCAATGACCGTATCGGTGATGCTGACCTTCTTGAAAAGGTTCTTGTATCGGATATCGACAACATCAAGCGTACGCTTGATCGCGTTGACCGCGACAGCTTTAATCGAGCGGTTGATGCAATGATAAACGCAAAGACGATATATATTATCGGTATGCGCTCGTCATCAGCGATTGCTGACTTCTTGTTTTTCTATCTCAATCTTATTTTCTCGAACGTACGTCTTGTGCGTACCACAAGCGGCTCAGAGGTCTTTGAGCAGATACTGCGTATTTCAAAGGATGACGTTATTGTCGGTATCAGTTTCCCGCGTTACTCCAAGCGCATCATAAATGCGCTTGAATATGCAAAATCACAGTCTGCGCACGTTATCGCGCTCACCGACAGTGCGGTGTCGCCGATTGCGGCACATGCTGACGATTTACTTCTCGCAAAGAGTGATATGGCATCCTTCGTGGACTCGCTCGTTGCGCCACTTTCGATAATCAATGCGCTTATAGTGGCAATCGGCAAAAAGAAGCAGAACGAAGTTTCTTCAACGTTTGAAAAGCTCGAAAACATCTGGGATGAATACGAAGTTTACGATAAGAGAACATAATGAAAAAAGTTGTTATAATAGGCGGCGGAGCGGCAGGTATGACTGCGGCGATATTCGCTCGTGAAGCAGGCGCTGACGTCACGCTTATAGAGCGAAACGACCGTCTTGGAAAAAAGCTTCTCATCACGGGTAAAGGTCGCTGTAACGTAACTAATAACAGCGACGTTAACACCCACATTGAGAATACTCCCACAAATCCGCGATTTATGTACACGGCACTTAATAATTTTACGCCGCAGGACGTTATGGCTTTTTTTGAAGAGCTTGGTGTTCCCCTTAAAACTGAGCGAGGAGAACGCGTTTTTCCCGTATCTGACAGGGCAGGTGATATTTGCGGTGCGCTTAAAATGCGAATGAACCGTTTGGGTGTAAAAGTTGTAACTGCACGTGTGACGAATATTCGGAAGGACGAGGATTTTGCCGTTCACGCAGATGGACATCGTTACCGAGCTGATGCAGTAATAATCGCCACTGGCGGCGCATCGTATCCGCTGACTGGTTCAACGGGCGACGGGTACAAATTTGCAAAAAACTTTGGACATACTGTAGTAGAGCCGAAGCCGTCACTTGTACCCGTCGAGTGTAAAGAAAAGTGGACTCGGGAAGCAATGGGGCTTTCACTTCGCAATGTGTCGCTGACAGTTCGCGATGGTGAAAATGAATTATACTTTGAACAAGGCGAGATGTTACTCACACATTTCGGTGTGTCCGGTCCTCTTGTACTGTCCGCGTCGAGTCATATGAAAGGCCTCGGTTCAAAAGAGCTCTCACTTTTCATCGACTTGAAACCTGCGCTTGATTTTGAAACGCTTGACAAGCGTTTGCAAAATGATTTTTCGAAGAATATCAATCGCGATTTTATCAATTCGCTCGGCGAGTTACTTCCGTCGAAGCTTATTCCGATAATTGTGCGGCTTTCAGGTATCGACGCGCGTGCAAAGTGCAACTCGATAACGAGAGAGGAACGACACAGACTTGTTTCGCTTCTCAAGGCGTTGCCGCTTACCGCAGTAAAATTCCGTCCGATTGACGAAGCAATAATCACTTCGGGCGGTATAAACGTCAAGGAAATTTCGCCTAAAACAATGGAATCAAAGCTCGTGCCCGGACTTTATTTTGCCGGCGAAGTAATCGACGTTGACGCTTACACGGGTGGTTTTAATCTGCAAATCGCTTTCTCAACAGCACGTCTTGCCGGAGAGTGTGCGGCGTGTGAGTGGTGAGAGCGGGAGACGAGGAGAACGCGGCTTTTTTGAAAGAAAAGCGTCGTTTTCAACGACAGCAAAAAACTTTAAATTGGCTTCGCTATTTATATTTTGCTTGGGAAAGCGAAAATAAAGTTTGGTGCTCTCGATACTCTATCAAAGTTTAGCGCCCCGAGGCTTTGTGCACCGCGCCACATCCAGCCGGGGCCCTCACCCGGCAACTGTTTAGCGGTAATCGCACGATGGTGCTATTACCTTAGGGCGTGGTTGTCCGGCGCAGCCGCTTCGCTGTGAGCCAAGTCAGACTTACGCAAACGAAGGTTGCAGCGTACATCAACTTTTCCCACCGAACCAAACACTTTTTTAGCAAAAGCGTTATATAAAGTTTTGGCGTCGCTTTTAAGCGACTGCTTTTGTTCAAAAAGCGACCGTATTCCCAATAAGCCGTATCCTATATACAAGAAGGAGAATAACACAAATGGACAAGATAGTAATTGCACTTGACGGACCGAGCGGTGCGGGCAAAAGCTCGCTTGCGAAGGCTATTGCCGCGCGCCTTGGTATCGTTTATCTTGATACCGGTGCGCTTTATCGCACCGTTGGACTTTTCGTAAGAAGAAACGACACAGATCCGCACAACGAAGAAGCTGTAAAACCGCTTCTTTCAAAGCTTAACATTGATGTTAAGATTGAGGACGGCACACAGCAGGTTTATCTTAACGGTGAGTGTGTAGGCGATGCGATACGTACACCCGAGATTTCGATGTATGCATCAGCAGTATCCGCACTGTCGGCGGTACGCGAGTTTTTGCTTGATACGCAGCGCGCGTTTGCAAGACGCTCGTCTGTTATTATGGATGGACGTGATATTGGGAGCGTTGTCCTGCCCGATGCAGACGTCAAAATCTTTCTCACCGCGAGCGACGAGGTTCGCGCAGAACGCAGACTCAAGGAACTGCTTGATAAAGGACAGAACGTTACCTTCGACGAAGTCCTTTCCGATATGAGAAAGCGTGATCACGCAGATTCTACCCGAGCGGCGGCTCCCTTAAAACAGGCTGACGATGCAGTGCTTCTCGATAACAGCAATCTTGATATGGAAGGTACTATAGCACGCGCGCTCGAAATAATTGCGGCGGCTAAATAGTGGTGACAGATATGAGCTTTTACAAAGGCGTACGCATCTGTCTTGGCAGTATTTTCAAATGCCTTTTCAGAGTGCACATTCACGGCGCAGAGAATCAGCCTACAGACTGTGGATATCTCGTTGTATCCAACCATATAAGCTTTCTTGATGTTTTTACTATCGCGGTTGCGCTCCGGCCTCAAGTGCGTTTTATGGCGAAGAAGGAGCTTTTTTCCGTACCCGTTCTTAGAGGACTTATAAAAGCACTCGGTGCGTTTCCTGTTGACAGAAAAGGAAGTGCGGTTGCACCGATAAAGAAGTCAATCGCGCTTATCGAGGCAGGCGAGGTTGTTGGTATGTTCCCGACTGGACACCGCTATTCGGGCGTTAAGTTTGACACCACGAGAGAGTATATGAAGGGCGGCGCATCAATGGTGTGCAACCGCGCAAAGGCGACGGTTCTCCCCATGTTCATATCGACTAAAAACGATAAAGTCGCGCTCTTACGCAGAATAGACGTGTATGTTGGCAAGCCTATCGCATTTGAAGAGTTTGCATTTGAAGCGAGCACTTCTGTTGAGTATGACCGCGGTGCAGGAATTATGTATGAACGTATAGCGGCACTTATGCCCGAGGAGCGCAGAAGCAAATGAGTGTTACGGTTGCAAAGCTTGCTGGATTTTGTTTTGGAGTTTCGCGCGCTGTGGATACCGTTGAGGCGGCAATAAGCGAGGGTGGAACTGTATGCACACTCGGCAAGCTCATCCATAATCCCGGATTTATACGAGACCTTGAAGGTCGTGGAGTACGCATTATAAGCGCAGACGATATTGAGGAAGTTGCGAAGGCATCATCAAAAGCAAATCCGACTGTTGTGTGTACACGAGCGCACGGAATAACGCATGAGCTTGACGAGGTACTTGTACGCCTTGCAGAGAAGTATCCTTATTTCAAAGTGAGGGATTGTGCTTGTCCGTACGTTAAGAAAATACACAAAATAGCCGCAGATGAAACGGGTGAAAATTGTGTGCTTTGTGTGCTCGGTGACGAGAATCACCCCGAAGTTGAAGGCATTGTAAGCTATGCGAAGTGCGAATATATAGTTGCACCGAGTGCAGACGAGCTACAAAAGAAGATGTCGCTTGTCGATTTTACCCAAAAGCGCCCGATTTTGGTTGCGCAGACTACGCAAAATCTAATAGAATGGAAAAAAACTATTAAATTTTTTGAAAAACTATATACAAACGCGAAAATTTATGATACAATATGTAGTGTAACAGAAAATAGGCAGGATGAAGTTTTGAAGCTATCCCGAAAAATGGATATGATGATTATTATCGGCGGTAAGGACAGTTCAAACACAAACAAGCTCTATACCGTCAGCAAAGAAAATTTGCCCCTTTCCTTTTTGATTGAAGATGCTTCCTCCATTCCGCTCGAGTATGTTAAACCCCATATGAAGGTGGGCATTGCCGCAGGAGCTTCAACTCCCGGCAAAATTATAACGGAGGTTCAAACTATTATGAGCGAGAACATTGAAAAAACTTTTGAAGAGATGCTTGACGAAAGCATCAAAACTATTAAGAACGGAGATAAGGTTAAGCTTTAC
>JAZNLM010000037.1:0-6219 GCA_045579105.1 Candidatus Flemingiibacterium sp. | reverse complement strand
GCCCACACACCAAACACCGTCAGCGCTTAGATGCGGCGCGAAATGCTCAATAGATACAAGTAACTGCTGCCACATATCGGGAGTGGGTTCACGAGTCTCGTCACCCTGGTGAGCGCCATCATTGACCGTTTTCGGCGATGCCCATAATGTAGGACGACGCATATCGCCATTCTCGCCGTAAACGCCGACAAAAAGCGTACCACTCTGTGTCAGTACCTCCCACGGCACTTCGCACACGCCGTTCACGATAAGCTGTTCGACTGCAACATCACCGTTCTTGAAGACTGCCTTCTTCGTTGTGTACTCATTCCACGAGCTGTCAAAAATAAACTCGGCGAAATGTACACCCTTTGCTCCGGCAACGAGCGTTTCATCGTCCGTAGGCGTTATTCTAGCGCCGCTTACTCCGTATTTCATTTCTGCACCTCCGTAAAATAGTTTTTTAAATTTGTTTCGTATTTTCCCATGTTTTTCTCCTTCATACTGAAGATGTACGGACGCACGCACACACCGCCCGTCGCTAACAGCATAGCATAACGTGTAGCGCCCTCGCATACCAAAAGCCCTCAAATACCGCCGTAAACACAACCAAATTTTTTCGTTTGCAATGGTTCACATTTTGATATATAGCAAAAACAAAAGGCGTGTCGCTCTTGACAGCAAACGCCTCATTTGATATAATATAAATACTATAAATACAAAGGACATGGATAGTCACCATGATAACTACACTCACATTAAATCCCGTCTTTGACATACACGTAGATATCGAAAATTTTCGTCTTGGCAAGGAAAATCTCGCGTGCTCACGTTCTTCTGACATCGGTGGTAAGGGCATAAACATAACCCGTGTTCTCCGCACGGCAGGAATTGACAGTCATGCGATAATCGCACTTCCTAGTGAAAATGGCGACACATTTCTCTCAGCGCTCAAAAACGAAGGTATCGAGCCTGCAATAATCGAATGTGAAGGACGCATTCGAGAAAACATAACAATCCATGAGAGAAACGGCACGGAAACCCGTCTCTGTTTCAAAGGCTTTGAATCAACACCAAAGCTTCTCTCCAAAGCTGAGGAACTTATTGATGATGGCGGCATTGTGGCGTTTTCCGGAAGCCTGCCTGTAGGAATAGATGCTGCTGACGCAGAGGCGTTTTTAACACGTCTACGCAAACGTGGTGCAAGACTCGTAGTTGACTCCAAATCAGTAACACTCGATATGCTCCGCCGAATAAGGCCGTGGCTTATCAAGCCAAACGGCGAAGAATGCGAGGAATATTTCGGTAAGCTTGACCAAGAAAAACTTTACCAAACAGCACTCAAGTTGAACGCCGACGGAATAGAGAACGTGATGATTTCCCTCGGTGGGGACGGTGCTCTGCTCGCCACAAGAGGAAAGGTATACCGCGCACGCGTACCAAAGATAGGTGTGCTATCCACCATAGGTGCAGGCGACTCTACCGTTTCGGGTTTTATCGCCGCAGATGGAGAAGCTCCTCACCAGCAGCTTCGCATCGCCGTATCCTACGGCACAGCAGCGTGCCTCGTAAGCGGCACAAAACCGCCGAAATCAGACGATATAAAGCGCATATACGAAGCTGTAACGGTTGAAGAGATAACTTTTTAACTAGAAAAAGGCATTTACATTTGCCTTTGAAAATGCTTTATATCCGACGAGGCATACTCAAAGCTACCGCTGACAAACGCAGGCATCAACTTTGAAACACAGTACCACGCGGCGGTCGGGTTATTATTGAGAAAGATATTTGAGAAAGCCCCTCTTTTCGTCACATAACGATACACAACAAGATAATCGAATGTACAAGCACGAAAAGGCTTGACGAGTGAATATAAAATCAAAGAGCCGAAAGCAAAAGCTTTCGGCTCTTTTTATGGCGTTGCCAAAAGGATTCGAACCTTCGACCTGCCGCTTAGGAGGCGGCTGCTCTATCCTGCTGAGCTATGGCAACGTGTAAGTTTTACCCGTATATTTTACCACAGCGCACCATCTTTGTCAAGAGGAGCGCTGTGGTTTTTTGTTATCTTCCGCGGCGAAGAAGTTTCTTTATACCACCGAGTATCGGCTTTGCATTGATAGCAAATATCGCTGTCACGCCCACCGTCTGCACCGCCCACCAAAGCGGTAATTCAAGCACCATAAATGCTGTTTGTACGGCGATTATCACGGTGTTTGCGATTAGCTTGGGCGTATGAAGATTAAAGCGTATCATTTTTCTTGTATTTGCCGCACGAATGACAAATACGACGAAATACGAAAGGAATGTTGCAAGCGCTGCACCATTTGCACCAAGCGGTGTGGGTATAAGCAAAAGGTTTAACGCGATGTTTACAAGCGCGCCTATCATCGAGGTTACAAACGAGTGTACGCTCTTTTTGTCAACGAGATAAACGCTACCCATAAATGTAACAAGACTTGAAAATATCGTCGCCGCAATGAGAATCGGCATATACTCCCATGCGGTATAATAGGAATCGGCAAACAGTACCTTTGCAAATATCTTTGAGAACGCGATAAGTCCTGCGCCGGAGATATAAAGCATACCCTGAAAGCTGTCGAAAACTGTCCCGAAAAAGGCTTCATGTTCTTTACGGTTCTCAGCATCACGCTCTGTCACCGCCGAGAACTGCCATGCTTCAATGAAGATACCCGACAAAAGTATAAGCATCGTGGGTATCTTGAACGCTGCGGCGTAAAGACCGTTTATTTCGTCGCCTATGAAACCCTTTATCATATATCTGTCCGACACGTTGGTTATCCACCAGAAAACTGTCGTCGGAATAAGCGGCACGGAGAAGCGAAGCATAAGCTTTCCAAGTCCCTTGTCCGCACGCTTTAGACTAAGCGAAAAGTCGCGTCGTATCACAACAATTATAAGCAGTGCTACAACTGCATCAGAGAGTACTACGCTCAAAACGTATCCGAGAAGTCCGATATCGAGAACTACAAGAAAAAGAATATTAAGTGCAATAGTCAGTGCCGTCGCTATTATTCCCTGAAATGCGAAAAACGCCGTCATACCCGATGCACGGCAATACTGCGCAAGAAGCGAGTGCACATTTGCAACAAACGCGTAAAGTATAATAAGCCACATGTACCCCTCGAAATAATCGATGAGGTTTAAGAGTGGAAAGAGCGCGGCGAATACTAAAAATCCTGCGAAGATGACATAAAGTCCCGTCGTCAGCACGCATCGGCGGTCAATGTCGCGGTCAAGCGTAAAACGGAAAACCGCATCGCATACACCCAGTGAGAGAAGCGGCATTAAAAGATTTGCGCTCTGCGTTATTATGTCAGCGGTGCCGTATTCTGCGGCGGAAAGATACGCCGTGTAAAGCGGAAGCAGGAGAAATACGAGTATCTTCGAAGCAAACGTACCAACGCCGAGTATCGCCGTATTGGAGAGCAGCTTTTGATATTTATTCATACATTATCCTTTAATTTTAATGTCGTATGTATTACAGTACGGTAAGCAATCTCTCTGCTGCGGCTAGTATACCGAGCTTACCGCTCTCATACGTAAGACCGCCTTGCATAAAGGCTGTATACGGTGCGCGCATCGGTCCGTCCGCAGACAACTCTATCGACGAACCTTGTGTGAATGCGCCTGCCGCCATAATGACCTGGTCGGTATATCCGGGCATATCCCAAGGCTCTGGCGACACGTACGAATCAACTGGCGAGCCACTCTGTATTCCCTGACAGAACGCCACAAGGCGCTCGGGCTTGCCTAAAATTATCGCCTGAATTATATCCGCACGGCGTTCGTTCCAACGGGGATTTACGTCACAGCCAAGCTTTTCGAAAATGTACGCCGCAAAATGCGCGGTCTTGATGGCCTGCGCGGTAACGTGCGGAGCGAAGAAGAAGCCTTTGTAAAGGCTCTTGTTGTTGCCGAGCGATGCACCGCATTCAAGTCCAACGCCGACCGTGGTAAGGCGGTAGCTCGCAAGCTCGACAGCCTCAGCGGTTCCCGCTATGTATCCGCCCGACTCAGCAATACCGCCGCCGGGATTCTTGATAAGCGAGCCCATAATAAGGTCTGCGCCCACTGCGCAAGGCTCACGTGTTTCTGTAAACTCGCCGTAGCAGTTGTCAACAACTACGTACGCATTCGAGCGCGCTTTGACAAAGCTTGCAACCTCGCCAATTTCTTCTACTGTCAGCGTCGGACGGTTCATATAACCCTTCGAGCGCTGTAAGAATACAATCTTAACTCTGTCACCATACGCGTTAAGCGCATTTTCAATAGCAGGAAAATCCATACCGCCATCCTTTAAGTCTATCTGACGGTATTCCACACCGAAATCAGCAAGGGAGCCGTTTCCGCGCTCACCTGCGATACCTATTACCTCTTCAAGCGTGTCATATGGCTTGCCGGTTACGGAGAGCATAATGTCTCCAGGACGAAGCAGACCGTAGAGTGCGATGGCGATAGCCTGCGTACCGTTTACGATGCTGTGGCGCACAAACGCTGCTTCTGCGCCGAACACCTCGGCGTATATCTTATCAAGCGTGTCACGCCCCTTGTCGTCGTAACCGTAACCGCTCGTACCTGCAAAGCAGGAGTCGTCCACACGGTTATTTCTGAAAGCGTCCATAACGCGCTTGGTGTTTTCAAACGAAATGCGGTCAATGTCCGCAAAAATATCCCCAAGTTCGCGCTCGGCATCATGGGCAAGCGCGAGAAGATTGATGTCTTGCATTTTTTATCTCCTGTATTTCCATTTAAAATTCGCGGACTATCTGTTTGAAATAATTTCCACGCTCTTCAAAATTTTTAAACATATCAAAGCTTGCCGACGCTGGCGAAAGGACCACAATATCGCCTTTATTCGCCGCACCGCGCGCCGCGCTTACAGCGCCTTCGAACGTATCAGCATCGATAATCTCAGGAGTGCCTTTATACTCTGGATACTCAATAAGTGCCGACTTAATTTTAGGGGCTGTCGCACCGACGAGCACTATCTTCTTGGCGCACTCACAAAGAGGCTTCGCAAGCGGAGCGTATGGTATATTCTTATCATATCCGCCGCAGATTACTATTACCTTCTGCGTGAATGCACGAAGCGCCGCCTCGGTACGTGTAGGGCTTGAATCAATCGAGCTGTTGTAATACTTAACTCCGTCAAGCTCACGTACAAACTCACAACGATGCTCAACACCGCCGAAAGTCGTTGCAATCTCGCGCACCGTATCAAGGCTGACGTGTCCCCACGTGAGCGATATGGCGGTCATATAGTTTTCCACGTTGTGTCTGCCGGGAATTTTAATTTCAGCAGAAGGAAGTATGGCGGTCTTTTTTCCGTTAACGTCGCGGTGAAGGATAACGCCGTTTTCCTCATAAACCGCCTCATATCCGTCCTGGGGCGTATATTTGCCCGAGAAAAATGTGACAGCTGCATTTGTGTGCGCCGTCATCTCGCGCGTTGACTCGCAACCGTAGTTAAGTACAACACGCGAAGTCTTTTCGCCAAAAATGTTGCGCTTTGCCGAGGTGTACTCTTCCATATTCGTGTGCCAATCAAGGTGGTTTGGGGACACATTGGTTATTGCAGATGCAAACGGCGAGCATTTCATCGCGTGAAGTTGGAAGCTTGAAAGCTCGAGCACAACGGTGTCGTTTTCCGTAATAGTATCTATTTCGGGAAGCAGAGGCCTTCCGATATTTCCACCAACAAGTACGCGCGACGGCGTGCCTCGTTTCTTCGCCTCAAGTGCGAGCATTTTGTAGGTAAGTGTGGTACTCGTTGTCTTTCCGTCACTTCCCGTAAGAGCGAATATTTTGGCTGGACAAAGCTCAAAAAAGACTTCCATCTCGCTCGTAAGTACGCATCCGCGTTCTATAGCCGCGAGGAACTGCGGCTTATCGCCGCGAATACCGGGAGCTTTAAATATGATGTCCTCGGTAAAATCTTCAAGGTAATTCTCACCGAGAATTAGCTCTACGCCTTTTTCTTCAAGCGCATCTGCGAGAGCGCCGAGTTTTTCGCGAGTTTTGATATCACGTGCGGTAACACTCGCACCGCATTTTAGGAGAAAGTCGATAAGCGGTGTATTGGAAATTCCGATGCCAACAACGGCAGCGGTTTTATTTTTTATGTATTTTTTGAACTCGGTAAGCTTTGACATAACAATACCTCGTAATTATTATTGCATATATAATATATTATATCACATTTGGAGTGAATTGTAAACA
>JAZNLM010000036.1:0-5252 GCA_045579105.1 Candidatus Flemingiibacterium sp. | reverse complement strand
AGAGCCGCTTAACAGCGGCTCTCTTTTAAAAAAACAAAAATTTTCAAAAAACTATTGACAAATAGGGTATATTGTGATATAATATCATCTGTTGAAACGCGACGGCGTGATAACACGCGGATTTAGCTCATTTGGTAGAGCGCGACCTTGCCAAGGTCGAGGTGGCGGGTTCGAGCCCCGTAATCCGCTCCATTTTTTCGGCAATGCCGAAAACGGAAGCTTAGCTCAGCTGGGAGAGCATCTGCCTTACAAGCAGAGGGTCACAGGTTCGATCCCTGTAGCTTCCACCATAAAATATGGTCCGCGGAGATAATCTCCGCGGATTTTTTATGTCAAGTATAGCCAAAAGGAGTATTTCATGGAAGTTTTTTCTCTGACTCTTCAGCAAATGATGATGATGTTTCTTCTTATGGCAGTTGGTTTTATCCTTCGAAAAAAAGACGTTTTGCCCGATAACGCGAGCACTATGATGGCAAAACTTTTAACCTACGCTTTTGTTCCTGCGCTAACACTCAAGGCTCAAATAAACAACTGTACGCCTGAAACTTTCAAAGAGAACGCAGAGCTTATTGTGTACGGACTCATTCTGACACTCGTAGCAATCACTGTTGCGTATCCGCTATCGAGATTGTTTATTCGCAATCACAAGGAGTGTGCAGAGAGCACATATCAGCGAAATATATACAAATATGCCCTTGCCTTCGCAAACTTCGGTTATGTCGGAGATTTCGTGGTACTCGGCGTTTTCGGCGACGAAATGTATTTTAAATACACACTCTTTAAATTCTTCATGGTTATTCTGTGCTATGGTTGGGGACTTTACATCCTTGTCCCCAAAGATAAAGGAGCAAACTTTTTCCAGAACCTAAAAAATGGGCTTGTTACTCCCCCTATGATAGCAGTTGTCATCGGCATAATACTCGGACTTCTCAACTTTCGTGCGTACATGCCCGATTTTGTTATGACCGCGCTCAGCAACGCAGGCGCGTGCCAAGGACCGCTCGCAATGGTCCTTGCCGGCTTCGTTGTCGGCGGCTACAGCTTCAAGGATATGATACTAAATAAAAAGGTGTATCTCGCGTCGCTTATGCGCCTTATCGTTCTTCCCGCAGCAATGCTCGGCATACTGATACACCTACGTCCTGTGCTCACAAATATTACTGCAGCGGAAGTATACGATACCGTAGTGCTTCCCTTCACGCTTATCGCTTTCGCCGCACCGCTCGGACTTAACACTATCATTTATCCGGCTACTTACGGCGGAGACACTAAAACAGGCGCGGCTATGACGCTCATATCGTCTATTATGGCAACAGTAACCTTGCCGCTGATGTACCTTTTGTTCGTCGTAATATTATAAAAGTAAAAACCACCCGTAAACCGGGTGGTTCTTGTTTTGCCGTATTATAAAAATGCAATCCAGATTATCTTCGACACGATGTGACAGCCGCCGTGCGCGAGCATCGCGTACTGAAGACCGTATTTCCTGTAAAGTCTGCCAAAGAGCAGTCCGAACACTCCGTTGAGCAAGAAGCATCTCGCAATTATTATTGGCGTAAGCCCAAAGAGCATTTCATTCGCAGGCAGATGTCCTGCCGCAAAGAGCAGCGCGCAGATAATGTTTGCCACAACAAGCACCCACGTTGCTGCTGTTTCCTTGCCGCGCTCGAATATCACGTGTAAAAGGAACGCTACAAGCGACATAAGAAACAAGCGAAGCATCACTTCCTCGATAACTGCGCCGTATGTCACCGTTGCAATCAAATACAGGACCGTAGGCTTCACCGCATAGGATTCCATAATAGGCTCAAAGTATTTGCCGAAGAATAGAACGTCGGACAGAATAAGTGCAAGTCCGCCAATCACGCTGACGATTACCGTAGAGATTACAGGCTTCTTTTCAAGCGTCAGCTTATCTCTCCAAAGTCCAACCTTTTTAGCAAGGAATATACCGAGTGCACCGAGTATCAAGCCATATCCTGCGGACTGTATCGCATTGACAAGGCCCATCATATTTCGGGTAATACCCTCGTCAATCATTTCCTGCTGCATTTCGGGCGGATAGCTGTCAACTCCGTATAAGCCTACGAAAAATCCGCCGATCAACCCGATTACGGTGAAGAAGACGAGTATCTTCCAATATGCTTTTATAACGCTTTTCATTTTGGTCACTTACCGTTTTCCGCTTCACTGTACGTTTCCACGCAGAAGCTCTTTTTGGCGCAAACGGGACAAGTGAGCTTACGGGTGTTCGGCGTGTGATTTGCCCAGAACGCCTCTTTAAGGGTGGGCTTAAATACGTTGTGACAGTTGGGGCAGATGTACTTCGTGTGGCCAAAGTAGTAGCGCGATACAATCACGCCCCATACAGTAGCAATTACAGCCCATGCCGCAAACAGCCACCAAATCCCCTTGATTATCCACAGTATAATGCTCACCCACTGAAGTGCACTTACAGGAATACCCGTGAGTATCATCATCCATCTCATTGTGTGAAGCTTCTTTTTGTTTTCCATAATGTGAGCCATGTCACCGATTGTTCTGACGGAGAAATTTTCCACGTTTTTGAGTAGAGCGTTAAGCTCCTCAAGTCTTTCAAGCTTTTTTTGCTGTGCGTTTATCTCGCTCTGCAAAAGCTTTGCCTGTTCGGCAAAGATAAGATGCACGACCTCATTTGAGTTTTCTTCCTTCATAAGCTTGCCGATAGTGTCGATCGGCAAATCAAGCTCGCGAAGAAAACAGATTATCTTCATTTTGGAAAGGTCATCTTCGCTGTAAAGGCGTCGCCCGCCCTCACTCAAATCGCTCGGCACAAGTATGCCGCGTGTGTCGTAATACTGTACGGTACGCACGGACACTCCGCAAAGCTTTGCAATTTCTCCCGTCGTATATTTTGACATAGCATTTTCACCTCCTTGATGCCATTATACATCATTACGCTACGTAACAAGCAACCCCTGACGCTAGGGGATTTTTTATTTTTTACAAAAATCGTTTGTCTTTAGATAGTATAGCATAGGCTCGTATTAGTGTCAAGCGTGCTTTTTAATAAAATTCTTCCGCCTATTGAAAAATGTTATTTGTTGTGCTATAATAAACTAAAATAGAAAATTATAGCACAAAAGGAAGACACATCATGAGAATTTTATTCCAGGGCGACTCTATCACAGATGCGAACCGCGATAGAAACGTAAGCACAAATATGGGCACCGGGTATGCAATGCTTGTAAAAGCGGCTCTCGGCTTTGAAAATCCCGGGAAGTATGAATTTTTCAACAGAGGCATCAGCGCAAACCGTATAGTCGACGTTTACGCGCGTATAAAAGCTGATATAATCAATCTGGAGCCCGACGTTATGAGTATACTTGTGGGTGTTAATGACGTGTGGCATGAGTTTGAACCGTCCCCGAACGGTGTGGATGCGGATAAATATTACAGAATATATGATATGCTTATCGAGGAAGTATTAACCGCGCTTCCCAATATAAAAATTATAATAATGGAGCCGTTTGCGCTAAAGAACCCTCAATTTGAACAAGACTGGAATATTCTCAGAGCCGAACTTAAAAAGCGTGCAGAAATGGCAAGAAAGATTTCCGAAAAATACGGTTTCCCTTTTATCGAACTGCAGAAGGATTTGGACGAGCTTTCCAAGAGCACTGGCACGGAATACTGGCTCTGCGACGGTGTTCACCCGTCGGTAATAGGTAACGAGTACATAAAAAGAAAGTGGTTAGAAGCTTTCAAGGCGTTATAAAATCAAAAGAACCAACCAAACGGTTGGTTCTTTCTGTTTAGACTATATTATGCCGCACACCGGGAACTGCGAAATTAACAGTATGTGTGATAACGTAAGCATCACCCCAAGCATCACCCTAAACGGATTTAATTCACTCAAAATACCGATTACAGCGCAAAACGCGCCACTTGCGAATCAAATGACACTTTTTCAAAATAAGATGTTATAATTTATTTGAAAATCCGAGTTAGGAGAAAATTATGCAAACCATAAAAACAATTAACTTAATGAAAAAGTATAAGGACATCACCGCCGTTGATTCCCTGAATTTAGAAATTGAAGCAGGCGAGTTATTCGCCCTGCTCGGCGTTAACGGTGCAGGTAAAACGACAACTATCAAAATGCTGTCCTGCCTTACAAAACCCACATCCGGCGACGCCTTCATCGGACAAAACAGCATAACACGCGACGAGAACAAAGTTAAACGTATTATAGGCGTTTCGCCGCAGGAAACCGCCGTGGCACCGAATTTGTCAGTCAGAGAAAATTTAGAGTTAATCTGCGGCATCCACAGCTTTTCAAGAGAGAAAAGCCGTAGGAAAATAGCCGAGCTTTCAGACAAATTCGGACTTAACGAAATTCTATCAAAAAGAGCCGGTAAGCTCTCGGGGGGATGGCAACGCAGACTCAGTATAGCAATGGCACTTATCGGTGAGCCATCGATTTTATTTCTCGATGAACCGACGCTCGGACTTGATGTTATCGCACGCAGTGAACTGTGGGATACAATTCGCGCACTTCGGGGCAAGGTTACGATAATTCTCACCACGCACTATATGGAAGAGGCCGAGACGCTGTCTGACCGCATCGGAATTATGAAAAACGGAAAATTATTGGCGCTTGGTACAGCTCGGGAGCTTATGGAAGCGGCAAAAGAGGACAGGTTCGAAAACGCCTTTATTTCTATTGTAAAGGAGGCAAAAATATGAGAATGTTAACCTTCGCAAAAAGATGCGCAAAGGAAATTTTGCGCGACCCGTTAAATCTTATGTTCGGGCTTGGTTTCCCCATTGTGCTGTTGCTGCTTCTCAGTGTGATACAAGCGAATATCCCCGTGGATTTATTTAGAATTGAAGTGCTCACACCCGGCATTACAGTTTTCGGCCTGTCTTTTATGACGCTTTTTTCATCCACCCTGATTGCAAGGGACAGAGAAAGCTCATTTTTGCAAAGACTTTACGCATCGCCACTCAAATCTTCCGACTTTATTTTGGGTTATATGCTCCCGCTAATACCGATAGCATTGGCACAAAGCGCGGTGTGTTACCTCGTTGCCATTATTCTCGGTATGCCCGTTACGGTCAATATCGTGTACGCCATTCTGATGATACTGCCCATCGCCGTTTTCCATATCTCACTTGGACTTTTGTGCGGAAGTGTATTTAATGTAAAGCAGGTCGGCGGAATCTGTGGTGCTTTGCTAACTAATTTGTCCGGCTGGTTTTAAGTCGGA
>JAZNLM010000035.1:0-4753 GCA_045579105.1 Candidatus Flemingiibacterium sp. | reverse complement strand
AGCAACCCACGAAAATGGATTGCCTTTTCTTCACGCAGGGAGTGGGATTCGAACCCACGTGGGTTGCCCCAAACGGTTTTCAAGTTTTATGGCACTTTATGAACAGACAATAATATCTTAAAAAATAGTGCTATTCAAATTTAAATTTATTTGTTTTTGTACATTTCAAATATCGCAAGAGCGCGTTCTTTTGCCTTTTCGGGAGTGGACGTTCCGGTAGTTCCTATCTGCTCGATAGTTACCGAGGAAACCGCGCAAGCGATGACCGCCGCCTCGGCAGGAGAAAGTCCGAGCGCAAGACCGAGTGCGATACCTGCGTTTGAAGCGTCACCCGCTCCGCAAACGTCTATCTCGCCCTTCGGCGGATACGCGGGAACAGAGGTAAGCTCGTTATCAAACACAGCGATACCGTCCTTGTTACGTGTAATGAACACGGTGCGTCCGGTCATTTCCTTGAGCTTTTTACCGCCCGCAACCACGTCCTCAAAATCCTCGGAAGAGCCGGACATACCGCAGTATTTCATAAGCTCGTAGTTGTTGCACTTGACGTACATATTCTTGAACTCTGACGCAAACGCGCGAGAGTCAACCAGTATCGGCTTTTCGGGATATTTAAGCGCAAGCTCGTTTACCGCCTCGCGCACGCCGTCACTGATAACGCCGGTGTTTCGCTCATAGAACTGGTCGGTAATTATAGCCGCGTCGCACACCTCAAGCGCACGTCTGAAGCTGTCTGTCAGCTTGCCCCAAAGCTCGTCAGAGCCAAATGAGCGGTTGCGGAAATCAAGACGCACGTCCTCCCTCCAGCCACTTTCGGTCTTTCTCATAGGCTTTGTGTAGGTAGCGGTGCAGATAGAGTCGTCTGTTATCATATAAGAGGTGTCTGCTCCGCGTTCACGCAGAGCTTTCATCAGCTCGTAGCCCTCGCCGTCGTCACCTATCGCGCCGACGCAGATTACCTTCGCACCAAGCGCGCAAAGGTTGTTGGTTATAGTTCCCCCGACACCTGCGGCAATACTCTTTGAATATATCTGCCACGCGGGCATTCCGGTCTCGACAGAAACGTCGTCCTCTGCCGGGTCGGAATAAAGATACTTGTCAAGGCAGTAGTCTCCGAAAACCACTATCTTTGCCTCTCCGGTTCTCGAGAGAGCGTCTATTATTTTTTCTATATTCATTTCGTCACCTTATCGTCGAGCTCAAATACTTTTTTAGCGAGTGCGGGAACAGTCTTGTGATGCTCGCCGCGCACGTAATATCCTCTGCCGCCGTCCGCTACGCTGCGTGCGAGAATGGTCTTCCAAGGGCGGAAATAATAGCGCGGGTCTGATTTCGGCGGAGCTACGTTGTAGCCCTCGCTGTCGTCAATCGGCTGAATGTCAAACACCGCGGTGGAGAAATCGGTGATCTTCTCACCCTTCTGGTGAGCCACGTTTCTCGCCATAGCAAGCGCCTTTAAGTACACCTCGGGACCCGCTACCGCAGAGCCGAAATCAAGGAACACACCGTGCTCAAGATTCTGAATACTCTTTGCGTAGATAAGGAAATCGTCGTAAGATGCGATGCCCATCGCCGCGCCGTCGCAGTTGGGGTGCTCGTGTATTATGTCGTTACCTATACCGACGTGAACGGTACACGGTACCTGAAGATGATAACCCATCGCAAGCACGCTGTGCTCACGGTAAGGAAGATTGTTCTCCCAGATATGTCTGCCGAGCGCCTCGCCCCAGCCGAGACCGTCGCGCACACCCTCTTTGATAATATCGTTTATCTCGCCGGTCTCCGTCCAAAGTCCGAACTGACCCTCGCTTATGTATTTTGCAACGCTCTCGCAGGTCTGACCTATCTTTGCAAACTCAAAATCGTGGATAGAACCAGCGCCATTGGTCGCAAAATGAGTTACAAGACCGCGCTTCATAAGCTCTATCATAAAGTCCGCGTTACCCGTGCGGATAACGTGCGCGCCGTACATCATAAGGACGGTCGCGTTGTGCTTGCGGCGACCCTCGACTATAGCCTCCGCCAGCTTATCTATATGAGGGTGGGTAAACTCCGGGTCGTAAGTTTCAACATCACGAAGAACCTCTTTTAAATCTATATCGTGGATTCTGTCACCGAGAGGAAGCAGATTAAGCTCACTTCTGTCAAATTTTTCAAAAGGCATATTATCGTCCCCCTATATATTTAATAAGTCTTTCGTAACCGGTGAAATCGGGGATAACAACGTCAGCACCGGCAGACTTGAGTCTGTTACGCTTCCATGCGTTGATTCCCTTCTTGCGCTCCTCGTCGGTAGCAACGCCGACCGTGTAACCGCCGAGATTGGAAACGAGCTCTATCTCAACGTATCCGTCACCAAAGGAGATAAGCTCCTCCGGCTTGATGCCTTCCTCCTCAATCAGAGACTTGATAACAAGCTCCTTTGAGCAGTCAAGCACGCCGTCGTGAGCACCGTATACTTTTCCGTCAAACAGTTTGTCAAGTCCGAGAAGCTTAGCCTCTCTGAGTACGTCAACCTCGTCGGTTCCGCTTGCAAGACGGCATGTGATGCCGTTTGCCTTGAGTGCGTTTACAAACTCGTGGCAACCGGGAACGATAAGCTCGTGCGGGTCGATAGTTCCGTTTTCAAGTCCCGCTATCTTGTCCTTGGTCTTCTCACTGAGACGGCGGAGATATTCGTGCTTGTAATCAAGCGGATCTCTGTGCTCGCCGCCGCGGGAAACTACTTCTTCGTCAAGGCGGATGCACTGGAATATAGTCTGCTTGCCGGTGAGAGTATCAACAAACTCACGCACGATATGTAGAATGTCGCGGTCAGTCTCGTCCTCTCTCTTTACCTCGCTGAGAACCTCAACAAAGTAAGGTATCATAACCTCCTGCCAGCCGCTTCTTATAAGGCTGACGGTGCCGTCAAAGTCAAACAGCGCGCTCTTGAATTTAGGCTCGGTACAGTCACGGATTATCTCCATATCCCACACGTCACAGAGTTTTTCTCTGATATTTACCGCAAGCGCGTGGCAGTAGAGCATATGCATATCCTCAAGCTGCTCCATCGAGTCGGTAGGAGCGATTATCTGATAGTCACACTGACCTGCGAGCTTGCCTCCGTCACGACCGAGGAACGCTACGGTAATAAGTCCCATTTCCTTTGCCGCCTTTACCGCGCGGACAACGTTTTCGGAGTTACCGCTGCCGGAAAATACGATGAGTATATCTCCGCGAACCGCCTTGGTGCGAAGCTCTACCTCGTATGCATCCTCGTAGGAAAAATCGTTTGAAAGGCAGGTAAGTACGGGAGATGAGTCGGACAGGCACTGGGTCTTAAAGCCCACTCTGCCAAGCACGCGGCAGCCCTTCATCAGGTCGTTGCAGAAGTGAGACGCGGTAGCCGCGCTTCCGCCGTTACCTGCGGTGAATATCTGCACGTCATTTTTCTTTGACGCGGCGATAACGTCGCCTATTTTTTCGAGAGTATCAAAGTCGGTACGCATGAGTCTCTCGGTACAGTCAGCAAAATAATCTTTAAGCACTGCAAGATTTTTTTCCATATGATCTACTCCTCTGTCAAGTAAATTATTGTTATTTAAAAAAGACTTTATTTGTGTAATTGTTAATCGAATTTAAAAACAGTTGGTAAAAAAGCGAAATAAATTATTTCGCTTTTTTACTATACACTATTTTTGTGAAAAAATCAATACTCGCACTTCAAAATTTTTTCGTAAACTATAACCGCGGGAGCGGAATCTACCACCCTGTCGTCGTCCATTATATTCCATCTCAAACTGTATTGGGAGCGAGTTTGCTAAACCCCCGAAAATTAATAGAGAAACGATATATTCGATCTACAGATCAAGTGTATGGCTATTATGGAGGTCAAGCTCTTGTGAATCAGTTAGAAATTTCCACAAAAATGCCAAATTTACTTGAGATATATACTAATATTACTTATACATGGAAGGACTCACTGGTGCAACGGCACAAAGACATCATTCACTACTGCATCTTGCCTTCAAGAACGCTGTAAAACGCAGGATAATTACCACAAATCCATGCGACCAAGCAGACCGTCCTAAAGCAACACAATACATAGGCAGTTACTACAATGCTGATGAACTAAAAACTATGATAGAAAAGTTTGACGGAGATCCAATGAGACTGCCCGTGATTTTAACCGCTTATTACGGATTAATACGAAGTGAGGTGCTCGGATTAAAATGGGATGCAATTGATTACAGCGAAAAAAAGATTGTCATTCGTCTCATAACCGGTCGGTTATGTGGTGGGGATCCCTTCACCGCAATCGAAAAAAAACAGTCACTTCGGTGGCTGTTTTGTTTTACCTGTAACACAAAAAGGAATCCATTGATTTAGGGTTGCTTTTGTTATTTCACCTTGGAAACGAGCTGCAAAAATCAGTTTTCCTCTCGTGTATAATGGTGTCACAAACAAAGAGAGCGGCAAACAAAAGCTTCTCGAGCCGATCCAAGAGGGCCGGAAACGAGCTGCAAAACCGCAAAACTCAGTGGTGTATAATAAAGCCACAAACAAAAAACAAATCAAAAAACTTAAATCAAAATTTTGGAGGAAAACAAAATGACAACAACTTACAATCTTAACGGCAGAAACGTACAGGACATCGCAATGATCGTTAGAAACTATCTCGAAATGAACGAGGGCATGGAATCCCAGACTTTCGCCACAGCAGAAGGCGGCGCAGTTATCCAGGCAAGATCCCGCGGCGGCGCGATCAAGC
>JAZNLM010000034.1:0-5623 GCA_045579105.1 Candidatus Flemingiibacterium sp. | reverse complement strand
ACTGCTTCTTGCCTTTCGCTTTCTTCAAGCGCGCGGTCAGCTCGAGAAACAGCATCTCCATCGGCGGACAGCGGTAGGAGTGACGCGAGAATTCCTCTACGATCTCCCGCATTCTTTCGCGATATCTTGCGCGAAGATCATCGCGTATCCTCGTCTGCTCATCGTAAATTGATATGAGGTCCTGCCTGAAGATATCGCCGGCAATCGCTCGCTTGATTGTTTCGATGCCTTGCTTGCCAAGATACGGCTCCTTCGGACGTGTCGACCAGACGAGCATATGCACGTGCGGATGATCTTCCATGTCATGATACGCTGCGTACCAACGAAGATTTCCCGGCGAGATTCTCATCGCCGGCGCGATATCATTCCGCCTGGAGCGGAGCAGATTCATCCATTGACTTGCGCTGTTGTATCCAAGCCGCTCGGCGTCATCACGCTTCAGTGAGAAGATCAGCCCCCACACATTGCCTGGGTGACTATCGATCTTCGCTTTGACCTGCGAGAGAACGATGGGCACACCTTCGTCCGTGAACAGTCCGTTCGAGCCTCTGCGCTCGCCAACATAGTCTGCCATACCGCCGCGAGGAAGGACTTCAACGCCTTCGCGTGTCGAAATGTATTCCGCATAACCGCCGCGAGTGCCGCCGTTCTTCGGCGTACTCTTTGGCGAGTAATACGGTGCTTTCAGTATCAGTCCTGCCATTCGTCATCACTTTCCATGATATCTTTCGCCGTCAGCGTGCCATTCGTGCGCTTGACTTCATTGAGCGAATCGATGCGGCGTTGTTCAAGATAGTTTTCATCGTACTGATAACCTTCACCGATCAAGTGCGCAAGGAAGTTCTGATCGACCGCAAGCTTGAATAGGATCCGCGTGAGCCTTTCTTCGGCATCACGAATCTTTGCGGATATCACCGATTCGAGCGCAGGCGTGAGCACTCGTTCTACGCTCTCGCGGCTCTGCCACGCGATGTAGAAGTCCACCGCATCTCTGATGAAATCATTGCGTGATTTCAGACCGAGCTGTTTAGTCATACTGTCGCAGGTTGCCCACTGTTCCGGTGTAAGGCGAATACTGTTCGCCGTTTTTTTATCATTATTTGTATTTGCCATAATTTCCTCCAAGTTTCATGGTTCTATGGTTAAAATTCTCAAAAGTGCCCGTAAATACGGCATATTCGCCGTGCGAAGATGCGGTTTCGGTAAATTTGTCCCCTCGTGATATAAGATGAGATACAAAATGCCTGCAATAGACCTGCATCCGTAACTTCTCAAAAGAGGCGCAAATCTGCCGAAATATCCCCGCACGGCGTTGCCGGCGGTGTGAATTGCCGGGGATAGCTATCACATAGCTATCCCATGAGTTACGGCTTTATCCTGCTTAAAATAATCAGCCCCAAAACACCGTCAAATCGCCTGGTTTCCGTGCTTTTCATCGTAGTCGGCAAGCGCCTTTTCAATTGGTTTTCATAAATACATCATGCGCTCAACCTCACTTTCCTATGTGAGCTTCAGCCCACGCCTGCAGATTCTCTTTTGGTACGATCACTCTTTTGCCGATGCGTACGGACGGGAAATCTTTTTCTTTCATCAGCTCGTAAGCGGATGAAAGAGATATTCCAAATAGTTTTGCGACGGTGTCCGCATTAAGATACAGCGGCAGTTCGTCGTAAGATTTGAATATTGAATTTTTCAAATATTGTACCTCCATGTTTTTTATTTGTTTGAGTTTACAGAATAAAAAATCATTCTTATCACCTCCTTTATATTATTTCGGGTCCCCTTGTGAGGGGAAACAAAACTGGCAGTCACTGAACAACACATTAAACACACACGCATGAAACACGTGCAGCTGAATGCATAGCAGTCACTGCCAGTAATTCTGTTATACAAATTTGTGTCTCACTAACAAATACGTACAACAGAATGATATTCAGTTGTTCATTTTCCAAGGATCACCGAGGAAGGATTTCCATTATATCATGGGTTTTAGAGTTTGTCAACAGAAACTCGGCATAAATTTTCGCATATTTACAAAAAATTCATTTTTACCCCAAAGCATATTCTTTGATTATGGCGGTGCAGATTTTGGACGTAGGAAATTGTGCAAGAAGAGAGTGTTTTATTTCAGTGATGTGACGGATCAACTCTTGTTTAGATGCCTATTAACAACTTGAATTGCCGGAAGATCAGATATGCAGTTATCGAATTATCTCATTGACATCTATCGTTTCTAAATAACATTTTCCACACAACCGTCCTACCGCCGCTACATAACACCGACGCTGTTCGATTGGTGTTTCTCTTGTATACTCTGTTTCACATCCGCAGAGCATACAGTATTCTGGCATATTTGCTTTTGAGACTATATATTTTGATTTATTCTTTTTCTGTTTTTTTACTATGAACTTAAACACTTTTACTCAATAACCTCAGTTACTAATTTTCAACTCCATTACTGTTATCCTTCCGTTCGCAAAACACCACCACGCGCCCTGTGCCTGTATATGTACAGGTATATAACACCAAGTCATACTCACTGTTTTGTACAGTATCAACTTCGGTCGCTTTGAGAGTTCGATTCTTCGCTACCACATATTCAATGACCGTTCCGACAGCATTCGTCAGATAGACACTGTCCCCTGCTTCAAGCTTATATAAATACTTGAAATGTCGCCTATAATTGTGTCCGGCAATTACTAAATCATCTGTTTGAATTGTGCCAAACTGTCGGCAGGGTGCAACATCCAATTTCTCATAATCCCAATCTGATATTATAGGTAAGCTTAAATCGAGTGTTGGAATCTCCATTGTACCAATATAATCATATCCGCCTACAGTGATTGTTTTCATTTCAGATGGTAAATTGCTTACCTCTGATTCAAGATCGGTGGTAACATCAATTATTTCGTCGCCACCGATTTCATTTGTATCGTGCATTGAATCAGCATTATTGATAGTTTCGCTTGTGAAGCTATTATTTCGCTGCATCTGTTCAATAGATTTTTGAAGTTCAGTATAAATATCAAAGCTTTCCGCTTCCATAATTACGTTTCTGACTTCATTAAATAGGAATAGGAGCAGAGCCAACATTATCAACACTGCCCCTATTCCAACAAAAACAATGCTTGTTTTCGTTTTATTCGTCATCAATCATTACCAAGATACTGTAAAATATCGTCCTTTGATTTGAAGTCTGTTTTTTCGTAAAGATATTGAGCTATATCTTTTAAATCTGAAAGAGATAGATTACTCAGCTCCATGCTTTTCAGTGCTTCTTTTGCTTTAGTGCGATACGGTTCGAACTTCATGTCGGATATATATTCACAGCCCAGAATATTTTTTAGTGTTTCAAAAATATCCGTTTTATTATTCGTCATCATTGTTTTTCTTCTTTCTCAATACGATAAATCCAATGAAGAGCATAAGCGCACCAACGCTGCCAAACAGAGCAACAGGCCAATTCAGCTGTCCTGTCTGGATGAGAATCGCGGTATTGGTGATTGTAACAACGTTTCCTGCAACGCTGTAATACGGGGTATATCCCTTTGGAATATTTTCAAGAACACTCCAGTCACCATTACCGTCCAGCTCACGCCAAGTGTAACTCCAATTGTTCCATTCGCCAAGCCATACCGTTTCTATAGCTTCCGTTCCGTTATATAACGTCACAGCAACAGAAGTGGGGCGATTTTTGATCTGTGCCTCATCACCCGACCACACCTTATTTACGGTAAGCTGAACCGGTTCTTTTGGCTCTTCCTGCGGTATCAGTGTATTGATTATCGTTATTGTATTGCCATCTGTGATGTACGATACAGAATATCCATCGGGGATTTCAGTCTCTTGTGCACTCCAACTAAGCGTATCATCAAGTTTATCCCATGTATACGTCCAATTGTTTTCATCACTCAAAACTACCGTTTCACTATAATCCCCGTCACACAGAAGATTGACGGAAACGCTGCTTGGATGTGCATCACTTTCACCTTCCCACAGCTTTTTCACAGTCAATGCTGTATGCTTCTCTGCCGGCGGAGGTGTTGGAGGTGGTGGGGGATTAATCGTCTCTCTTGTGTTTATTATCGTAACGACACTACCCACCGTTTGATACGACACGGTATATCCTTCGGGAACATCCGCTTCTTCTACGCTCCAGTTGTATTTATCATCAAGCCGATCCCATGTGTAGGTCCACTGATTGTCTTCGTTAAGTACAACCGAACGTTCAAATGTGCCATCACATAATAAGTTCACTCTTACACTGTCCGGACGATTCATACCGTCGTCATTCCAGATTTTACGAACCGTTAGCTGTTCATAGGTTGGCGGAGGGGGAGTTGGATAATCAAATGCTTCCACAAGGAATGTCCAGTCTGCCTCTCCCACACGTCCTGCGTACTCGTTTCCAAGCTCAATCGGCACCTGCAGCGTTACATCAATCGAAACCGATTGCCCGGAAAGAATTGTACCGAGATATACAGGACGAGAAAATCCATCGAGCTCATCGGGTGATGCTTCATAAATGCGCTTGCCATCGTTCTCAACGATCATATATAGCTGTGACAGGAAATCTGTCATGCTTGAAATAGTTTCGCCGCTATTTTCAACATTTGGACTTAAGGGGTTACCCTCTTCGTCGTGTGTCTCAGCCATGATGTATACTTTTATGTAATCACTGTCATGCGAACGATTTTTTATCGTTATTGTCTCGGTGAGTGTATCTCCGGGCATAACGCCTTTGAAATTATCAAAAAGGTCCGTGTCGGTAAAACTGCTTCCGGGTTTGAAGCTGAATCCTTTGCCCAAACCATGATATGTTACTGTCGAATCAGCTGCATATACAGTCATAGCCATAGCAAAAAGCATACTGATCGCAAGCAAAAGTGAGGAAAGAATTTTATGTGTTCTATTAAGCATTATTTCTCACCTCACTTTTGAAGATATCCGCTGTTGTCTACCGAAACATTCCAATTCGAGGTAACTACCCGTGTTGGGACACTTTGTATCGCAGAACCGAGTATTTCCACATTAAGTCCGTATCCGGGAGGAGTGTTAGTTTCAACAGGATAACAATTATAAATCAAAGTCGCGGTTGAGCTATCTTTAGCTATTGGCGCCTTATGATAGTAAAAGTCGTCATCTCCTAAGAACCAATCGCTCTCATTCAAAGCAATTATATAATCTGAGCCTGCAATTGGTTTCTTGGCGTACACGGCGCCATTAACATCGTTTTTCCATGTGACAATGATTGCAGCGCGAATATAGCTTGTTGTGTCACCAGTATTTTGAATACTTACATTACTTTTTACTGTGCCGTTAAAATCTTCATTTACCTGACTTGACACAACAGATCTGCGAAAAACATTGATGATTGGAGTATCGCCAGCTGTCATAAATGCTATAGTTCCACCTATTACTACAACCAATAGAACCAAAACTGAAATCAGTAACATAACGGCTTTGCGTTTATTGACTGTCTTATTGTTTTTCATAACCGTAAATGCAACCTCCTCTCTCAGTTTTCATTTTCCTTTGGCTTTACTGTATACTGATTTTCATTGATACTATCACCGGAAAGCCAATATTTCTCTGTTCGCGTGTTTGTAAAGACAACTACATT
>JAZNLM010000033.1:0-29190 GCA_045579105.1 Candidatus Flemingiibacterium sp. | reverse complement strand
TATGACAGCGCATACGATGCGGACATTGTCCTCGACTATCAGGGCAGAGCGAAGGATGCGTCCATTACCTCGAATTCGTGGTACACCGACCAGGTAATGGTTGAGGTTGCAAACGCGCTTTGCGAGCAGTACGGATATACGCTCGAAATGGCGTATAACCTCATATACACGGGCGGCCTTCAGATAATCACTCTTCAGGACCCCGACGTTCAGGCAACACTTGAAGAGGTATATGCCAACGAAAGCAACTTCCCCAAAACCAACAACGCAATTCAACCGCAGTCTTCGGCGGTTATAATTGATCCCGCAACCGGCGACGTGCTCGGACTTGTAGGTGCGCGCGGCGCAAAGGAGGCAAACCTTCTTCTTAACTATGCGACGACTACAACCCGTTCTCCGGGTTCGTCTATAAAACCTCTTTCCGTATATGCTCCGGCGCTTGAATACGGACTTATTACCTACGGAAGTGTATACGATGACGTTCCCGTTCGCTTTAACTACGATAAGAACGACACGGAAAAGCTTAATCCTACGGCTTGGCCGAAGAACTTGCCGGAGCGCTACGGCGGTCTTACCACTGTAAATGATGCTGTAACACGCTCGGTTAACACTGTTGCGGTACGCATACTTGAAGAGCTTACGCTTGATACTTCGTTTGATTTTGTCAAGAACAAGCTTAAAATGAACAGCTACATCGAGCAGGCAACGCTTGCGGGAGGAATGTCGATAACCGACAAGGACTACTCCGCGCTTGCACTCGGCGGTATGAACTACGGTGTTACCAATCTTGAAATTACCGCGGCATACCAGATATTTGCAAACGGCGGTGTTTACAACAAACCGAGAACATGGCTCAAGGTGCTTGACTCCGAGGGCAATATCCTTCTCGAAAACACGGCTGAAAGCTATATCGTTATAAGCGAGCAGACAGCTTCGATAATGACGAAGATGATGCAGAACGTCGTAACTCGCGGTACGGCTACAAGCGTATCCTTAAAGAGCACTGTTAACTGTGCTGGTAAGACGGGTACAACCTCTAACGACGTTGACCGCTGGTTTATCGGTTACACACCGTACTACGTTGGCGGAGTGTGGTTCGGCTATGAAATTCCGCAGTCGCTCGGTACTCTTTCCTGGAGTCCGTGTACGACAGCGTGGGATATTGTGATGACCAAGCTTCATCAGAAGTATATTAACGCGGGTGCACTTAAAACTTTTGAAACTGCAGACGGCGTTATGACTGCCACCTACTGTAAGGATTCAGGCAAGCTGATGACTGCTGCATGTCACGCAGATCCTCGCGGAAACCGCGCTGAAACGGGTTACTTCACCGCTTCGACGATGCCGAACGAGTACTGTGACATTCACATTATGGTGCCCTACGACACCGTAACGGGCGGTATTGCTTCAGAGGCATGTCCGAGTGAGAATGTGAAGAACGTGGGACTTTTGAAGGTTTCGCGCGTTTTCCCTGCAAATATAAAGGTAACTGACGCTCAGTACACCTACCGTCAGCTCGGCATGGATACTGTAATGCCCGAAACAAATAATGTGCCGTTCTATATCGGACTTTACGGTCCGGGTGAATATCCCGGCTATACTGACGTTGGTACAGCGCGTGTTTACAACAGCTACTGCCACGAGCATCATGCCGAGAATAACGAGCAACCGGTTGATCCCGATGATGCTACAGATTCCGACGATACCTCTGATACCACTGATGAAGGCTTCGACGACACGGCAGATATGGGCGAGCTTGAGGACTAATAGTTTAACTTACGCATTAAAACAGAAATCACCTCATACAATTGTGTGAGGTGATTTTTATGTCTTTGAAGCGCGCAAAAACGCGTATTCGCTCGGTAATACGCACCGAGCTTTGCAGCATAAATCTTCGGTGCGTGCTTATCGGCTCGCTTATAATTCTGTTTTGCGGTATACTGAGCGCCTTTGCAGGAGGCTCAACAGAGGCTTACCGCGAACTTGAACTTCCTGCACTTGCTCCGCCTGCCTTCGTATTCCCAATAGTCTGGACGGTTATTTACATACTCATCGGAGGTGCGGCAGGCGCTATTGCCTGCTCGTGTGAACGAGCACACGAGGCAGAGAAATACAGAGGCCTTCTGTTCTTCGTTATCATGATGATATTTAATTTTATTTGGTCGCCGCTTTTCTTCGGAGCTGGTGCGTACTTCGCCGCATTTATAGCTATTCTTATGATGATTGTGCTGACATTTTTCATAATCTGCTTCTTTGGACGCATATATAAGCTTTCGGCAACGGCAATGGTGGTGTATCTCTTGTGGCTCTTTTTTGCCGCTTTTTTAAATCTTGCGATCATCATTTTGAACTGATGACGGGATTAATAAAAACAGAACGCAAATGTGTTTGTTTTGTGCTATATGTGATACCAAAACAGAGAAAATGAGGGAAAATATGCTCATTTTCTATTGACAACTGTGGGAGCGTAGAGTATAATATAAACATAGGCGAAGACGTAAAATTATCTATCACCAAATTCGCTTATATCAAATTTCAGGAGGAAGTAAAATGAAATTTATCCGTATTTCAGCACTTGCGCTTGCACTTGTTATATCGGCTATGTGTTTCGTATCTTGCGGCGCAAAAACTATCAATGTTAACCTTAAGATTAACTGCGGCGACGAAGATGTTCCCGTTATCCTTGATGTTAAAGTTCCCATGAAGAGTAACGCCCCAACCGTTCTTCAGACGTTCATTGAGGGCTGCATTCTCAACGAGATGGACTACACTCTCACGGCTGACGAGCAGTCCGTAAAGGATATCGATGAGTACAAGGACTATGTAGATACCGAAACCAATACTACATATTATTGGAACTACACCGTTAACGGCGAAGAGCTTCCCGGCAAGGCGGCTGACAACATCGTTGCTGATGGCGACACTATCGAGTTTACTTACACATCATTCTCGCCCGACGAAGAATAAAACTAAAAGGAAGAATGCGATGCGTTCTTCCTTTTTCTTTTCGGTAATATTTTGCTTTTACTGAGAGTATAATGTAACAGCCAAATATTATTGGGAGGAAAAATTATGTTTATATATTCAATGAGAGGCAGTACGCTTAAATTTTTTACAGTCACAGCGGTGGCTATGGTGGCGCTAATAACGCTGCTTATCTTTATTCCAAGTGCAGAGCCTACGATGTCTGATGGAGTTTTACCAACAGTAGAGGCAGTTAAATATGACAAAATAAAAAGTCCGGGGGAGCGAGTCGAATTCCTGCGTCAATTCGGGTGGGAGGTTGAATCCGAGCCTGTTGAAATAGCAGAGGTTACCGTGCCGGAGGAGTTTGACAAAGTATATCAGAGCTACAATGAGCTTCAGAAAAAGCAGGGCTTTGACCTTTCAAAATATGCAAAGAAGAACGTTCAGCGATATACATACCGCATCACTAACTATGATGGGTATGAGGGTGAGGTGCTCGTGAGTATTCTCGTCTATAAGAATAAGGTCATCGGAGGCGACGTATGCTCGGCAGATGCCAACGGCTTTATCCACGGGCTTGACAAGAATATTGAATATTAAAGAAAAGCTCCCACTTGAAAGCAGGTGGGAGCTTTTATGTTATTTAATGAAATCCGATTCACAGATGATATAAAATCCGTCTTGTATTCCTATGAAGCCGGATTTCACCCATTGCAAATGGATTTATTACGCAAGGGTGACGGATTTAGCTGAAAAAGCTCTGATGCAAGGCATCAGAGCTTTTTCTGGAGCAGGCGACGGGAATCGAACCCGCACATTCAGCTTGGGAAGCTGAAGTTCTGCCACTAAACTACGCCTGCATTAACAATAAATATTATATAGTAATCCACGCGATTTGTCAAGGCAGAGGACAGATTTTTCTGTAGAAAAGTGTTCGACATTATATACGCGGGTGTTTCTCTCTTTCACCGAGCGGCGGAGGCGGTAATAAAATAAATACGGGAGGCATTTGCAAGGGACTACAATAAAACTTTGCAAAAGTTTTCCCCGTATGATTAAAAGCCGCGACTGCGGTAAAAACTATTGATGTAAGAAATTAAAAGCGTGGAGAGTGAACTTTAATGACTGTAAAACGCGGAGATATTTATTACGCGGATCTGAGTCCTGTGGTCGGCTCGGAGCAAGGCGGACTGCGCCCCGTCCTCATAGTGCAGAACGACGTTGGAAACAAATACAGCCCAACGGTAATTGCTGCGGCGATTACCTCGCAGGTGGGAAAAAACCGTCTGCCCACACACATTGACGTGGTGGCAGACCAATACGGGCTTGCTAAGGATTCCGTTATACTTCTTGAGCAGATACGTACGCTTGATAAACAGCGTCTCAAGGAGAAAATGGGACATCTTGATGACGGTCTTATGCAGAAGGTAAACGACGCCATAGGTGTCAGTTTTGGGCTTGAAACGCCTCTCTTATAGCGACTACATACCCGAACACGAAGAATAATGCGCGGGTATATGGACGTGGAAAACCGTCCCTCCATACGGGGGGCGGTTTTGTTTTTTATGTGAGGTGAGTCTAATTATTTTGTGAACATTTGGCGAAGTGTATTGCAAGGTGTGCAGTGTGGTGTTATAATATTTACAGAGCATCGAACAATAGGGGGGATTATATGTACAGAATACTGACCGTTGACGACGAGGATATGATACGTGCGCTTATCCGGAAGTACGCGGAATTTGAGGGGCACGATGTCACCGAAGCGTCGGATGGAATGAAGGCAGTGGAGCTTTGTCGGGAAAAGGATTTTGACATAATCATTATGGACATAATGATGCCCGAGCTTGACGGATTTTCTGCTTGCAGGGAAATACGTAAAATCAAAGATACTCCTATTATAATGCTCTCTGCAAGAGGCGAGGAGTACGATAAAATAAACGGTTTTGAGCTTGGTATCGATGACTATGTCGTAAAACCATTCTCGCCAAAGGAGCTTATGCTACGCGTGAATGCTGTGCTTAACCGCGCCAAAAAAAGCGAGGCGGTTCCAAATAACGAGGTCGTTGAAATTGAGGGACTTCGCGCAGATATCACCGCGCGCATAGTGTACGTGGACGGTAAACGCGTGGATATGTCACCCAAGGAGTATGACTTATTTTTTTATATGCTTCGCAACCGAAACGTGGCTCTTTCACGTGAGCGTCTTATCACTGAGGTGTGGGGATACGATTTCTACGGCGATGACCGCACGCTTGACACGCACATTAAACTGCTTCGTCGCAGTCTTGGCGAGTACGCGCATCTCATTGTAACGCTTCGAGGGGTGGGATACCGCTTTGATACAAAGTAAAAAAAATAAAATCGGCAAGCACGGCATACGCTTGAAGCTTTTTGGATATATGATGCTGTTTTTAGCGGTGCTTCTCGGACTTTTGTGGCTGTTTCAGGTAGCGTTGTTTCCTGGCATTTACAAGTCTGTACGTATTTTGGAGATAAAAAGTGGTGCAGCAGAGCTTTCAGAGAACCTGGGACTTCGCAAATCAGAGCTACAAACGGTTTGTGATATAATAGCCGATGACAAACACGTCTGCGTACTCATTTTTGACGAAGCAGGTAACGTCTTAGCAAAATCCGATGTGCTCACGGACTGCATTATTCACACAATGTCAGCGCGCAATATTTACACACTGTATACGCTTGCAGAAGAAAACGGCGGAGAAAATATGTCCTCGTTTAGGCTTGGTGCTTTTAAAACACTTATACCCGAGCTTGGGCGTTATCCGTCGTATAACAAAGATGATATGGAAGAAAGTCACAGTGCAGAGAGTATCATATACACAAGAGTGGTGCGTGGGGTATCCGGCAGGGATATTATAGTTATGCTAAACGCAACCGTTTCACCCATTGCCTCGACTGTGCGAACACTGCAGACGGAGCTTATCATTATTACCGCTTTAATGGTACTCATCGCGGTACTGTTATCGTTTGTTTTGGCGAAACGCATAAGCGCGCCGATAGTTAAAATCAGCAACAGTGCAAAACAACTTGCCAAAGGAAAGTATGATACGGATTTTGACGTGGGCACGTACCGCGAAGCGCAAGAGCTTTCAAATACTCTGACGTATGCCGCAACG
Source organism: Candidatus Flemingiibacterium sp. (assembly GCA_045579105.1). Classification (GTDB taxonomy): domain Bacteria; phylum Bacillota; class Clostridia; order Oscillospirales; family CAG-272; genus Flemingiibacterium. The sequence goes on along the minus strand of JAZNLM010000033.1, from coordinate 23,089 downwards.
GAGCTTTCCAAAACGGGCGCGCTTCAGCGCGAACTTATTGCAAATATATCGCACGACCTTCGCACACCGCTTACAATGATAGCCGGCTACGCTGAAGCGATGCGCGATATACCGGGTGAGAATACACCTGAAAACGTGCAGATAATCATAGACGAAGCCGAGCGGCTTTCCTCGCTTGTGAATGATGTTCTTGACATATCAAAGCTTCAAGCGGGTACGGCGAAGCTGTCAAAATCGCAGTTTAATCTGACGCAGACCGTGCGTGAGGTCATTGGGCGGTTTTCGAAGCTCACCGAGCAGGACGGGTGGACGATTGAGTTTATACAGGACTGCGAGGTTACAGTTGAAGCTGACCGCACGCGGATTTTGCAGGTTATATATAACTTTATAAACAACGCGATTACCCATTCCGGCGGTGAGCACATAGTTACCGTGACACAGCGAATTTTGGAGCGTGACGGAAGAAAAGCCGTACGTATCGAGGTTGCAGACTGTGGAGAGGGAATTTCTCCCGAGGATATACCGAATATATGGGACAGATACTACAAGGTCGACAAACTTCACAGAAGAGCAGCTACCGGCTCGGGACTTGGACTTTCCATAGTAAAGAGCATACTCGACCTTCACGGTGCGAAATACGGAGTGGAGAGCGAGATAGGGAAAGGCTCGACGTTCTGGTTTGAAGTTTAAAATTATTAAAACATTCAGGTAGGGAAGGTGGTTTTATGACAATGCAAAAACCAGTTATTCTAAATAAAATCACCATACCCGACTTGGTGCGTAATATTATTTTTTCGTGGGTTTTCGCTGCTTTGACAGAATACATCATTCTGCCAAGTGATTTGAGGAACCTTGCGGCGCTTGATGGACTTGCAGAGATGTCTTTTGTGCGCCTTATTGTAGTAGCTTGCGTGGTTTTAATTGTTATAAGCACAATATCGGTGTTTGTAAAGTCAACGGTTATAGGGCGCTTGACTATCGTGTCCGTTTTTTTTGCGCTTGCATTAGCCGCATTGTTATCGTCTGCTACGTTGGCATTTTTGTGTGCATGTATCCTTGTAATGCTCATTTTGATTGCATACGGAATTTATGGCAGGGATAAAAGCCCCGAGCCTACCCACGACTCATCTAAATCACACAAAGTCTATGTCTGGCTCACAGCAGGACTTGCGGCAGCTTTTTTTCTGTTCGTTTCCTCATGGACAGTCGGACGAGTGTATAGCTTCAGTACCCCGACATATGATTTCGGTATCTTTTCGCAGATGTTCCACAGTATGAAAGCGACCGGACGGCCTATTACCACGTTAGAGCGCGACGGCTTACTCTCCCATTTTGCCGTTCACGTTTCCCCTATCTATTACCTACTATTGCCGTTTTATTCCTTGTTTCCAACGCCTGTTACTTTGCAGATTTTGCAGGCGGCAGTGCTTACATCGGCGGTTATACCGCTATGGAAGATAGGCAAACATCACGGTCTGACGGGTGTGCAGCGGACACTGATTTGCGCAGCACTGTTCTTATACCCTGCATATTCGGGCGGCACAAGCTACGATATTCACGAAAACTGTTTTTTGCCCCCGCTGATTCTCTGGCTGTTTTACGGTATAGATAAAAAGAATACGGCTGTTATCGCAGTTGCCGCCATCCTTACATTGGCTGTAAAAGAGGACGCCGCAGTTTATGTGGCGGTTATTGCTGTGTGGTTGATAGTCAAAACAGTTTTGAATTCGGGTAAGCGCGATATAAAAAATCTCGTCACTGGAACCTTACTGCTTGCCGTATCTCTTATATGGTTTTTCCTCGTTACGGGGTACCTGGCAGAGAGCGGCGACGGCGTAATGACAAATCGCTACAAAAACTTCATGTATGATGGCTCCTCTTCTCTTATCACTGTTATTAAAGCGGTGATATTAAGCCCTGCGAAGGTACTGTATGAGTGTGTGGACGCAGATAAACTGAAGTTTATCGCCATGACGATGCTGCCGCTTCTCGGGCTTCCATTGCTCACACGAAGATATGATAGATACATACTTCTCATTCCATACATTTTGGTTAATCTTATGTCGGACTATGTGTATCAGCATGATATTTTCTTTCAGTACACCTTCGGCCCGAGCGCGTTTCTTATATACCTGACGGTCGTAAATTTAGCGGATTTTAAGGTTGACAAACGGAGAACATTCTCTTTGATTGCGTGTGTGCTTGTCGGCGTGACGTGCTTTGCAAATACAGTTATACCCAAAGCCGTACGTTATCCGACAAACGCCATTAATAACTATGAATATTATCAAAATATCCGCGATACTTTAGATACCATTCCCGACAGCGCATCGGTAACTGCCACCACATTTTACACTACATATCTATCCCAACGCGAAACGCTTTATGATGTGAACTACGCATCTAAAGAGCATTTACTTCAAACGGAGTACGTTGTTTTAAAGGTGAACGCTAATAGTGAATGCCGCAAGTATGCCACAAATGGTGAGGATAACGGCTTCGAAAATCTTGTGAAATTACTTGAGGACAACGGTTATAAAAAATACGGTGTGCTTGACGGCGTCTTGGTGATATATCACAAAGAACCGAACATAAGTGAGTAAAAAAATGCGACTGCACAATTTTTCTGTGCAGTCGTTCTTTGTTACATATATTTGTATTCAATCTGATCGTAAAGCTTATTTACCGTGTTTGCCATATAGAATATCCATATTAGTGTGGCTATGAACGCGACAATCCACATATCCGTCATAACGTCTGCGCGGTAAAAGAGGTACGCGTGGTTTATAAGCGCGACAACGATGAAGGAAATAAAGCCTGCGGTAATTCGTGTGTTCATATGCCGTTGACTTTCATCACGCAGCTCTATAATGCGCTTGTCCACAGTACTTGAGGGAGCGCCGAGGTGAGTGCTTACGACTTTCTTAAGCTCACGGCAGATAATGTATATGACCGCTATAAGAAGCGCATATTCCAGGGTTGACAACGAACGTGTAGCGTTAAACAGTGCGAACGTTTCCGAATCGTAGTAGGTGTCACCGATGCTAAAGAAGGCACCGAAATAAAACGACAACGCAAATGATAATGCAGACACTACCGCAAATATCGATGGGATAATCACAGCAAGAACAGAGCGCTTTGATATACGCCAAAGCAATGCCATAGCGGCGATAATGAATACCGAGCCAAAGAATGTGGGGATAATGTTAACGCCGTCAATCCACATATTCGGAAGGAAGGCCAATCCTGCGATTATGAGAGAAGCGCACGCTCGGAATCGGCGGCGAATTGCAAGGCCGACGTTACTTCCTACTTCCAGATTATAGTCGGCGAGTACGCGCTCAAGAAATGCGGTATCTTTGTATATGCGCTTTATGTAAGAATTCAAGCGTACAAGCCATATAATACCGATAATCGTACCTACCACTATGTTGATTTCAATAAAGAAAGGCTTATAGTATGCGAGATCTCTTTGAACACCGCTTGTGATGTCGCCCGAATAGAGGCAACAAAGCTCTGGTAAGAGGCAGAACACTGTTTTGACGATAAAGAATGTCGGTGTCAAAAGACGAACACCACTTAGTCCGATACCGCGCCGTTTGTTTGTTTTGGATTTTTTGGTTTTAGCGTTATTTCGCGGCTTTACTCTGCGCGTTTTGAGAGGGCCGTTGAAAATCGTCTCGCAGTCGAAGCGTGTTCCGAAGTATTCAAGACCGTCAAACACCTTCGCCGCCGCGGGAAGAACGTACATAAGCTCAATAACTCCGAAGGCGAATACGAAGATGAGCACGAATGTATCGTCAACAAATGGAATGAGTGCTATAGAGAGCATTTTTAAAAGCATAAACCAACGCAGTCTGCCAATGCTCTCCATTGCGTCAGATACGTTAGGACACAGATCCGCCCACTTTGAAAGCCCTTTCATTAAGAAAAGGTATCCGAAAAAGTCGGGAAGGATATCTACTACGTTTATACAAGGGTTGAAGAGAAAAACAAATGCTGCTATGAGATACGGATATCCAAGCTGTGTTTTAGCGGATTTGATCGTACTTTTTTTGTTATCACATAACATAAGTAAAAGCCTTTCCTAAAGTGTAGTGCGTTACTTTTTATTGCGCTTGGTCCACGCAACGATCTTATCTAACATATCGGTTTCGTATGGCATATCCTCGTCGCCCTCAAGGCAAATACGGGCGTAGCAGGAGAAGATGAGCGAGAGATTCAAAAAGAGAATGGCGTATGCAAAAACAAATGCAACGATACCGAGATACCCCGTCACTATCGTAAAATCGTGACTTGCTGCCGTACCGAAGGTGTGAACAAGCGAGCATACGCTTGCCGCGATCTCAGCTACGAGATAGGCAGCATTAGCAGACAGCATAAAAACGCTTCTTTTAGCGAGCTTCGGAAGCTCAACCTCTCCCGATAGCTTATACACACCCACGAACAGTGCACCCGTAAACGCCGTGATAACAAGCGCGTAAATCGCGTTTACGGCAGGCGCAAGCACGTGGGAAATCTCTTCTCTTATAAGTTTATCAATAGCCGCCACGTCGAGCATAAATGCGACGATAGAAACTGCGGTAAGTATAACGCCAAAAAGCTTTGCCGCCGAAAAGGCGCGGTTACCCGAGCAGTAATGCGTGAGTCGCTTTAAGCCGAGAAGCATTACCAGACAGCCGACGACGCCTAAATTAGGTAACACATCGATACGGCTCAGCGGAAAAAATATCAGAAAGAAGTATCCAATAAAGGTAAGACCAAATCCCATTTGCATGTCCTCTCGCCTCTCCCTTTTAGGGGAGAGGCGCTGTTCTTATTCTTCGATAGATTCAATTCCCGAACCGCAGCATTTTTTATATTTTTTGCCGCTGCCGCACGGACAAGGATCGTTTCTGCCCACCTTCGCGGACTGTGCTGCGGTGGCACTTACAATGCCTGCTTTTGCCACGCCGCCCTGCAATGCTGCAGGACGTTTCATAGCCCCCGCAAAGCCCTCACTAGTGGGTTTTGCAACCTCAACTCGCTTTATTTCCTGCTCCTTGCGAACTGCAACAGAGAGTATTTTGCGGACCGTATCTTCACGTATTTGTGCTACCATATCGTCGAACATATCAGCACCGACAAAACGGTATTCGTTGATAGGACTGCGCTGTGCATACGCCTGAAGACCGATAGAGGAACGAAGGTCGTCCATAGCATCAATGTGGTTCATCCAGTTTTGGTCAACCGAGCCGAGCAGCATTACGCGCTCAACCTCGCGCATACGCTCACCAAACATCTCTTCCTTGGAAGCGTAAAGCACTTTCGCACGCTCATGAAGCACATTTGCTATATCCTCGCGCTTAAGAGATGCAAGCTCTTCAGCGGAATACTTAAAATCGTCCTCTTTGCAGAGAAGCCCGAAGAAATGCGTGCGAAGCGCATCTATATTCCATTCAGCAGGATTTTCTGCCGCGGTGTATCTGTTCACTGCCTCATCAACCGTTTCGCGTATCATACCGAGTACGGTTTCGCGAAGATCTGCGCCGTCAAGCACCGAGCGACGCTGTGAGTATATGATACCGCGCTGCTGATTCATAACGTCATCGTATTCGAGGACTGTCTTACGACGCTGGAAGTTAGCATCCTCAAGGCGTTTCTGTGCTCCCTCTATTGCATTGGAAAGGATAGAGGCATCAATAGGCTGATCCTCTTCAAGACCGAGGCGCTCAACCATACCGATAATACGTTCGCTTCCGAAAAGTCGCATAAGATCGTCCTCGAGCGAGAGGAAGAAGCGCGACTCTCCGGGGTCGCCCTGACGTCCGGAACGTCCGCGGAGCTGATTGTCAATACGGCGGCTTTCGTGGCGTTCAGTGCCGATAATAAACAGACCACCAACGTCGCAAACCTTCTTTGCTTCGGGGGCTATCTCAAGCTTGTACTTTTCGAGTGCTTCGTGATATTTGGCACGTGCTTCGAGTACAATTTCGTCAACGTTGTTTGACATACCGACTGCAACAACGATTACAGACTCGTCGTAACCGAGCTTGCGAAGGTCATTCTTAGCGAGGAATTCCGCGTTACCGCCGAGCATAATGTCCGTACCGCGGCCTGCCATGTTGGTGGATATAGTAACCGCACCGAGTTTACCTGCCTGCGCGACGATTTCCGCTTCTTTTTCGTGATATTTAGCATTGAGCACAACGTGAGGGATTCCATTAAGCTTTAATTTTCTCGAAAGCTCCTCGGATTTTTCGATAGATACCGTACCTACAAGCACGGGCTGGCCCTTATCGTGGCACTGCTTAATCTGCTTTACAATAGCGTTGTATTTGCCGTTGATAGTCTTGTAAACCACGTCGCTGTGGTCACGGCGTATCATTGGCTTGTTGGTGGGGACTTCAACTACGTCAAGCGCGTATATCTCGCGGAACTCATTTTCCTCGGTGAGCGCCGTACCCGTCATACCCGAAAGTTTCTTGTAAAGACGGAAGAAGTTCTGGAAGGTGATAGTTGCGAGAGTTTTACTCTCCTTTTGAATGTTAACGTGCTCCTTTGCCTCAATAGCCTGATGCAGACCGTCAGAGTAACGTCTGCCGGGCATGACGCGGCCTGTGAACTCGTCGACGATAAGGACTTCCCCGTCCTTAACGATGTAATTTACGTCGCGCTGCATGGAGCCGTGAGCCTTAATTGCCTGATTTATATGATGTGCAAGAGTGGAGTTTTCGGGATCGGAGAGGTTTTCAACATCGAAATAAGCCTCTGCCTTCTTGATACCGCTTGCAGTAAGAGTTACATTCTTCGCCTTTTCGTCAACTATATAGTCGCCGTCGAACTGATCGTCATACTCCTTCGAGTCAAGCTCTTTGATAACAAACTTCTTCAGCGTGCGAACAAACTTGTCCGCGCGGTCATAAAGGTCAGTGGATTTTGCACCTGCGCCCGATATGATAAGCGGAGTTCTCGCTTCGTCGATAAGAATGGAGTCAACCTCGTCCACGATCGCAAATGCGTGACCTCTCTGAACGAGCTGTTCCTTGTAGATGACCATGTTGTCGCGAAGGTAGTCAAAGCCGAACTCATTGTTGGTGCCGTAGGTAATGTCGGCGTCATACGCGTTTTTCTTTGCTTCCTTGGTCTGGTCGTGAACGACAAGTCCCGTGGAAAGTCCGAGATAGCCGTAAACCTTGCTCATTTCCTCACTGCCGGTCTTTGCAAGGTATTCGTTAACGGTTACGATATGAACGCCGTTTCCCGTGAGCGCGTTAAGATAAGCGGGCAGGGTGGCAACGAGGGTTTTACGCTCACCCGTTTTCATCTCGGCAATTCTGCCGTGATGAAGGATAATACCACCTATGAGCTGAACTCTGAACGGGCGCTTTCCGAGCCCACGGTCAGCCGCTTCACGCACTGTTGCGAACGCGTCGGGAAGAATATCGTCAAGAGTTTCTCCGTTAGCAAGGCGCTCTTTTAAAACCGTAGTCATACCGCGAAGCTCGGAGTCGCTCATAGCCTTATATTTGTCAGCGAGAGCTTCGATTTTATCAACCGTGGGAATAAGCTTTTTCACTTGACGGTCGCTGTACGTTCCGAAAATTTTATCTAATACCTTCATATGAATCTATCTCCAATTCTTGCGAATTATTTTGCACCAAAAGCATATACACAGTTATTATACTACATCTTTAATAATATTGCTATAAGTAATTGTAAACTTTCGTGATTTTAATGATTTTATCAAACTAAAATATTTTTCGCAAAAGGCTTTACAAAATATTTCTTGCCATGATATAATATGAACATATACCACACGTTTGTATTTTTGCACTTGGAGGGCTTTTGTATGAGAAAAATGGCATTATTCCTTGTTTTAGCATTGCTTGCATCGGCAACTCTTGCAACTGGATGCGGTCCTAAGGATGAGCCCGATACCTCGGACGAAACCACGAATACCGAATCCGGCGAAACCGTGATTGAATCTCAGTTTGACAAAGTGTATGGTATTTCCGAAAACGGATTGATAAAGGTGGAACTTGACGACAAATACGGTTTCATAAACCGGAACCGTGAAATCGTGATTGAGCCGCAGTTTGACTGGGTGAATTACTTTGCCGATAACGGCTTGGCAAGTGTAATGCTTGATGACAAGTGGGGTTTCATAAATAAGAGCGGCGAGATGGTAGTTGAACTGCAGTTTGACAGAGTAGGAGTTTTTGCCAAAAACGGATTAGTAAGCGTGATGCTTGACGACAAATGGGGTTTCATAAATGGAAAAGGCGAAATGATAGTTGAACTACAGTTTGACGGTGCAAGTGATTTTGCCGAGAACGATTTGGCTTGGGTGATGCTTGACGGTAAATATGGTTTTATAAACGAAAAAGGCGAGATAGTGGTTGAAGTGCAGTTTGACAACGTAGATTGGTTTGATGAAAATGGCTTGTCGAGAGTAAAGCTTGACGGCAAATCGGGGTTAATAAACGAAAAAGGTGAGATTGTGGTTGAACCACAATTTAACAAGGTATACAAATTTGATAAAAATGGTTTAGCAATGGTAGAACTTGATGAAAAATTCGGCTTCATAAACGAAAATGGCGAAACTGTGATAGAACCGCAGTTTGACCATGTTTTCGAGCGTGAAGACAACTTGGGTTACTTCTATGATGACGGATTCGCGATTGTTGCCACTGTAAGCGATATAGAAGGGGATGCGGAACACGTAAATGTAAACCTTGATATTATAGACCAAAGTGGAAATACGGTTGTGGAATCGTTTGCTGTTATTTACGAGAATGTCGATATCGATTGGAGCAATATTTCCTATACATACCTTGATTTTTTCAATCGGAAATAATATACCTCATAAACACATAAAAATCAACGCACACGGCTGTGTGCGGTGAATATTTTTTACATTTTTGCGAGTGCCTGCTCGAGGTCTGCGATGATGTCTTCGACATCCTCGATGCCTACGGAGAGGCGGATGAGGTCGGGCATTACACCTGCCGCGATAAGTTGTTCATCCGTCATCTGCCGGTGTGTGGTGCTTGCCGGATGTAAGAGACAAGTGCGCGCGTCTGCGACGTGCGTTACGATAGCCCCGAGCTGTAAGCTGTCCATAAACTTGGTAGCCGCCGCACGTCCGCCCTTTACGCCGAACGAGATAACGCCCGATGAGCCGTTCGGGAGATACTTCTGCGCGAGGTCGTAGTACTTGCTGGATTTAAGTCCGGGATAATTTACCCATGTTACCTTATCCGATGCTTCGAGATATTCGGCAACTGCCTGCGCGTTCTCACAGTGGCGCTTAACGCGGAGATGAAGCGTTTCAAGTCCGAGATTGAGTAAAAATGCGTTCTGCGGAGATTGGATAGAGCCGAGGTCACGCATAAGCTGTGCCGTTGCCTTGGTGATGTAACCGCCCTTGCCGAAATCCTGTGCATAGGAAACGCCGTGGTAGGATTCGTCGGGAGTGGTCATGCCCGGGAATTTGTCGGCATTCGCAAGCCAATCGAAGTTGCCGGAGTCAACGATAACGCCGCCGACTGCAGTAGCGTGGCCGTCCATATACTTGGTGGTGGAATGGATAACAATATCCGCGCCGAACTTGAATGGGTTGCAGTTTATCGGAGTCGGGAAGGTGTTGTCTATAATAAGCGGTACGCCGTGCGCGTGCGCCTGACGGGCGAATTTTTCGATATCAAGCACAATAAGCGCAGGATTTGCGAGAGTTTCAGCGAACACCGCCTTGGTGTTGGGTTTGAAGGTTGCTTTAAGCTCTTCTTCTGTGATGTCTGGATGAACGAAGGTCGCTTCAATGCCCATACGCTTCATAGTTACAGCAATGAGGTTAAAGCTTCCGCCGTAGATTGCGGAAGAAGCCACGATATGGTCGCCTGCACCGAGAATAGTGAAGAGCGAGAAGAAGGTTGCCGCCTGACCGGACGAGGTAAGCATTGCCGCAACGCCGCCTTCGAGTGCCGCGATTTTAGCCGCAACAGCATCGTTGGTGGGGTTCTGCAGACGGGTGTAGAAGTAACCGCTTTCGGAAAGGTCGAAGAGGCGGCCCATCTGCTCACTCGACTCATACTTATAGGTGGTGGACTGATATATCGGAAGCACGCGTGCTTCGCCGTTCTTAGGGCTATAACCCGCCTGAACGCAGTTTGTGTTAATTTTATAAGCCATTTTAACTGTCCTCTCTTACTTTGCAGGCTTGTAGCCATCTTTAAGCGTTACCACACGGTTGAATGTGTTGGGAGTCTTCGAGTCAACGCAGAAGTAACCCGTACGAACAAACTGGAACTTGTCGCCTGCCTTAGCATCGGCGCACGCAGGCTCAAGCTTTGCGCCCTTTATAACCTTCTTTGATTCTGGATTCAAGAAATCGGTGTACTCCATACCGTCGGGAAGCTTCGAGGGGTCTTCAAGCGTGAGAAGATTCTCGTAAAGCACAACATCCGCATCAACTGTATTCTCTGCGGAAAGCCAGTGGATAGTACCCTTTATCTTGCGTCCGTCAACGGGATTGCCGTTGCCTGTTTCGATGTCTGCGGTAACGTGGATTTCCTTGATGCTGCCGTCTTCGTTTTTAACAATTTCACCGCACTTTATTATATATGCACCCATGAGGCGTACCTCGCCCTCGGGCTTTAAGCGGAAGAACTTTGGCGGCGGAACCTCTGCAAAGTCCTCGGCATCGATATAAAGTTCGCGAGTGAACTTAACCTTGCGAGTGCCCATTTCGGGATGCTGTGGGTGGTTGGGAAGCTCGAATTCTTCAACCTTATGCTCGGGATAGTTGTCGATAATGACCTTTATCGGATCAAGTACGGCAACACGGCGTGGCGCAGTTTCGTTAAGCTCGTCGCGAATACAAGCTTCAAGCAGACGTATATCAACGAGGCTATCGGACTTTGCAACGCCGATACGCCCGCAGAAGTCAACTATCGAAGCGCCCGTGTAACCACGTCGGCGCATACCGCAAAGAGTGGGCATACGAGGATCGTCCCAACCGTCAACCTGACCGCTTTCTACAAGTCCGCGTAAAAAGCGCTTGGAGAGCACGGTGTTGGTGATGTTAAGGCGCGCGAACTCGATCTGACGCGGCTTATGGGGAACGCTTACGTTTTCAATAACCCAGTTGTAAAGTGGGCGGTGTATCTCAAATTCAAGTGAGCACAGCGAGTGCGTGATGCCCTCAAGTGCGTCCTGAATGGGGTGTGCGAAGTCGTAGGTGGGGTAGATGCACCATTTGTCGCCATAACGGTGATGATGCATATGCTTGATGCGGTAAATAACGGGGTCGCGCATCCAGAAGTTGCCCGATGCGAGGTCTATCTTTGCCCGAAGGCTGTACTTGCCGTCGGGGAACTCGCCGTTCTTCATACGCTCGAAAAGGTCGAGGCTTTCCTCTATCGGACGGTCACGCCAAGGAGATCGTGCGGGATGAGTAAGGTCGCCGCGGTATTCGTCCATTTGGTCGGCTGTAAGCTCGCACACGTACGCAAGTCCTTTCTTTATAAGCTCGACTGCGAATTCGTAGTCTTTGTCGAAATAGTCGGAGCCGTAGAAAAAGCGGTCTTCCCAGTCAAAGCCGAGCCAATGGATATCCTCCTTAATAGCGTCGACGAATTCGGTGTCCTCCTTTGCAGGGTTAGTGTCGTCCATGCGAAGGTTGCACTTGCCGCCATACTTTTTAGCAGTGCCGAAGTCAATCGCAAGTGCTTTGCAGTGACCGATGTGCAAGTAGCCGTTAGGCTCGGGCGGGAAACGGGTGTGTACCGCGTCTACCTTGCCCTCGGCGAGGTCTTCGTTTATAAATTCTTCAATAAAATTTGATGCTTCTATCATTGTTTTTTCTCCTTTTAGGATTACGGAATGGGATACAGTCGCTTTTTGAAAAATCTCCGCAAAAACTTTATACAAACAGGGCGATTTTGGCTAAACGCTTCGACCGTAGCAAATTAACGCTCTCGGCAGTTGGGGACCTCGCCGACACCCGTGTCGGCACCTCAACGAACGTTTCGCGGTAATTGTTCGATTTACTAGATTTGGGTGGTTTATCAGAGGCTTGCTATAACCGCATTGATTCTTGCCGCGGTGCGCTCCTTGCCGATGATCTGCATAACCGTGTAAAGGTCGGGCGCATTCATCTTGCCGCTCACTGCAACACGGATGAACATACTAACGTCGGCAACGTTGCCCTTGAATGCAGTGGGATCGGCTTTGTATGTCTTCATGTCGGAAGCGAAACCAAGCTCGTCCGCGATAGCCTTTACTTTGTCAAACCAAACGGTCATGTCGTCTGCTGCATCGTAGGTCGCAAGGAACTTTTCGAGAGTTGCCTTAATGTCTGCCTTATCGAAGGTCTGGGGATAAGCGTCTTCTATACGGTAGAACTCATCGTAGAAGAAGCCCATATAAGGCTTTGCATCCGCCCACGTTGCGAGGTCCTTACGAGGTTTCTTGCCACCTCTGCCGATAGCGAATATTTTTTCGGTATACTTTTCGTCAGCAGCGAGTGACTTTCCGAAGGGTTCGTCAAATGCGAGCGCCCATTCGGTTACCTTTTTGGTAACGGTCTTCGCATCCATACGCGAGATGACGTTCTTCGATACGTCGTTAAGTTTATCAAAGTCGAACAGACACCCCGAGGTTGACATCTTCTTGATGTTGAACGGGAAGTCGGTGTAGGGCTTGTCGGCATTCTGCGCGTGCCACTCCTCATAGTTCGAGTTGAGAAGTGTCATAATGTATTCGCAAACCGCCTCGGGGCAGTAACCCATACGTGTGTAGTCGTCCATGTTAGCGCCCATATCGCGCTTGGAAAGCTTCTTCTTGTTGCCTGCTTCGTCAAGCTTCATTATCTGTGCGATGTGCATATACTTTGGAAGCTTGAAGCCGAGGCTGTTAAAGAGCTGAATGTGCTTGGGAAGGCTCGGGAGCCACTCCTCGCCGCGGATAACGTGTGTGGTACCCATAAGGTGATCGTCCACAGCGTGAGCGAAATGGTAAGTGGGGATCCCGTCAGATTTCAAGAGCACGAAATCCTCGTCGTTTTCGGGAACCTGAATTTCACCCTTTACAAGGTCGGTGAATTTCATCTTCTTTTCGGGATCTCCGAGAGCGAGTATACGAAGCACGAAAGGATGTCCTGCTTTGAGATGTTCTTCAACTTCCTCAATTGTAAAATTGCGGCGAGCAAGCATTTCTGCACGCTTTGCCTCTGCCTCTGCCTGCCAGTCAGTGTTTTTGAGCTCTTCCTTCTTGTTTACTTTTGCAAGCTCGTCAAGCTCTTCTTCGGTGGTAAAACAGGGGTAAGCTTTGCCTTCGCGAACAAGCTGCTTTGCAAAGGTCTGATATATTTCCGCGCGCTCGGACTGACGGTACGGACCGTAAATTCCGTGGTCAGAGATAACGCCGTTCCCGTCGAGGATTGCGCCCTCGTCGAAGTTGATGCCGTAGGTCGCTAGGGTCTTGATAAGTCCCTCTGCCGCACCTTCTACCTCACGCTTTGCATCTGTATCCTCAATTCTAAGGTAGAATACGCCGCCGCTTTGATGAGCAAGGCGCTCTCCGATAGTGGAAGGAAAGAGTCCACCGAAATGCACAAATCCTGTGGGGCTGGGAGCGAAGCGCGTTACTTTTGCGCCCTCGGGAAGCTTTCTCTTCGGGTATCTTGCTTCCATATCCTCGGGAAGCGTTTTTATGTTAGGGAAAAGTAATTCCGCTAAATAATTGTAGTCCATAATTTTGCTGTCCTTTCGTGTTTATGTCAAACGCCTTACGTATACGTTGGTTTGCCGTTGTCGTTCCATCGTGGTGGTCCCACCGTGGCCGGGGTAGAGCTTGTAGTCGCCTTCGAGCGAAATCAGCCGTCTGAGTGAGGCTTCCATTGCATCCTCGTTTCCCCCGTACAAGTCGCATCGGCCGATACTGCCGGAAAAGACCGTGTCGCCCGTGAAGATGATTCCTTCGGTTTTATAGCAAACCGAACCCATCGTGTGACCGGGGGTATGCATAACGGTGAGTATATGTGAGCCGAGTGTTATGGTATCGCCTTCATTTAAAATCATTTCTGCCGGAGTTATTTTTGCATCGATTCCGGCAAACTGCGCCATATAAGTTAGGCTCGGATCCGTCAGGGCATCTGCATCGTCCGCATGGATTGCAGCGGGTACATTTAACTTTTTTCGCAGTGCTTCAAGCGAGAGTATGTGGTCGAAGTGTGCGTGGGTTAAGAGAATGTATCTGACGTTTACGCCGAGGCTTTCGCATCTTGCGGCGACTGCATCTGCACAGTCCTCGCCGCCGGGGTCGATGACCGCGCCCTCTCGTGTATCCTCGTCGTAGACGATACAGCAGTTCACGCTCATACGCCCGATTGGCATAATATTAACTTTAAGCACTGTATCGCCCCCCCGATTTCTTCACTAATAATATATTATTATATCACACATAACGCGGTTTGTCTATACATAACGGCTAATTTTTAGCAAATTTTGCGGCATTTTTACGTCTTTTATAAATTTTCTTTCCATTGTCTTCAGGTATATATAGTTGACAAAAAAGATCGTGACAAAACAAAAATTCCCGTACAATGTACGGGAATTTTCGATTCAGAGTTTTACGCGTTGTAAACGCTGACAGCCTTCTTGCCGCCTGCGATGTGCTCGAACTTGACCTTACCGTCAATGAGCGCAAACAGGGTGTCATCCTTGCCGATGCCGACATTGTTGCCGGGATGTACTGCGGTACCTCTCTGGCGGATGATGATGTTGCCTGCCTTTACAGCCTGACCGTCAGACTTCTTAACGCCAAGACGTTTTGCTTCGCTATCGCGGCCGTTCTTGGTGGAGCCGACGCCCTTCTTATGAGCGAAAAACTGTAAGCTGAGCTTTAACATAGTTAACATACCTCCGTTATCTTATTTGAGAAAAAGCGGTTGAATTACAAGTCAGATGAGTTCTTCCACCACATCAACCTCAAGGAAATCGTAATACTCCTCAATCATATCGTTGAGCTGGTAGTAATAAGCCTGGATAAGTCCCGATATAGCGTAGCGCTTACGCTCGTCTTCCTCGTATTCGGGAAGAGCGCCGTGAGCGATAACCTTGATATCGGTGGTTTCTTCGTCGATCGTGTAATCAACGTCGGAAGCGTAAGCAACCTCTATCGTGTTGATTATGAGCATAGTCATCGCGGAGATGGCGGCACAAAGCACGTCGTCGCCCGATTCACCGTAGCCGGTGTGACCGTGCTCGGAAAAACCGTAGAATACGTTATCCCACTTGTGAAAAACTATCTTTGTCATTTGTTTGGATTAACCAACGATCTTTTCGATCTGAACCTTGGTGTAAGGCTGTCTGTGACCGATCTTCTTCTTGGAATCCTTCTTGGGCTTGTACTTCAGGATGTGGATCTTGGGGCCTTTGCCGTTCTTAACGACCTTAGCCTCAACAGTAGCGCCCTCAACATAGGGAGCACCAACGGTGAACTTGTCACCATTCGACAGAGCAAGCACCTTGTCGAAAGTAACCTTTTCCTCTGCCTCAACATCGAGCTTCTCGATGAAGATAACGTCGCCTTCGTTAACCTTGTACTGCTTTCCGCCTGTTACGATAACTGCAAACACGAAAAGCACCTCACTTTCTGAATGGCATTTTGCCATGAACTCGCTGATGTCGGTATTTTGCGTTTTGAACGCAAAAATTTAGACCGTACAAATCAAGCGGCTCCTCATTATAACATATTATGGCGTTGATGTCAATAGGTATTCGGAAAAATTCTTTGTATAATGTGACTAAAAATGCGATTATACATCCAAAATTTAATAGATCTTGAGATTTGCGGGTTGCAGAATGTATAGGTATGGTGGCAGTGACCGCCCGCGATATTAGTCGAAAAAAGCAATAACATTTCCGACAGTGCTCGACAAACTTCGTACGCCGTTTGTCGAAAGTAGTGTAGTGTGCATAGCTTTCGACGCTATTCGAAGTTAAATATTGGAAGTATATTTGCTCAACAAGTATTGCATTTTCTGTAAATAAATGGTAAAATATAGAAGCGATGACAAATACCGCCGAAAATGGCGGAATAATAACAATACAAAGGAGAATAATATGATTACTGAAAAACAAAGCCGACTTTTGGTGTGTGCCGCGGAGGATGAGGTGTGCCGCGAGATGATAAGCCTGCTTGGACGAATCGGTTTCCCTTCCGTCGAGTTGGCAAGAAGCGCTGAAGAGGCAGAGCGCTTACTCTCTGAGAGTACTTACGATCTTTTTATATGCGATGCATCTGTGGGAAGCGTCCAGATGATGCAGCTGGCGTATAACGAAAAACGCCGAGCAGAGAGTGGCGTTTACCATAATACGGAGCTGCTCCTTGTGGGCGAGAAGGAGTACGCGGATATCCTTCGCGAGGTTTGTCGAATGCTCGGCGCCTTGTCGCTTATCAAACCGTATACAATTTCGGCATTTTGTGATGCGGTACTCGGTGCTCTCTCAAATGTTTCGGCGCGTACGAAGAAGAGTACAGCACCGACAAGTGCGAATACCCGCCCAAGCACCCACAGCATATCGGACACGCCCACAGAGTCGCAGATCACAGAAATACTCCACACGCTTGGCATACCTGCGCATATTAAGGGCTTTGCATATCTACGCTGTGCAATAGGTATGACCATAGCCGATCCCGATATGATAAACTATGTTACCAAATCGCTTTACCCGAGTGTTGCCAAGCAGTTCGGTACAGCAACCTCACGCGTTGAACGAGCTATTCGCCACGCTATTGAGGTCGCGTGGGACCGCGGCGACGTGGAAACACTCAACCGTTATTTCGGCTACACGATAAGCCGTCAGCGCGGCAAACCGACCAACAGCGAGTTTATCGCCATGATCTCGGATAAATTAAGACTCGGTGTCGGAGTCTAATAAAATCGGTCGCTTTCGGGCGACCGATTTTTTATATATCAATATCTCCCTGCGCGGGACCGTTCAAAAGCTTGCCGTCCTCTGAAAAGCGTGAGCCGTGGCAGGGACAGTCCCACGAACGCTCGTCTGCGTTCCATTTAAGCGCGCAGCCAAGATGCGGGCAGCGCTTTGTTGTTGGAGTGACAAAATCCGCGAGTGTAGAACCAATATTTTTGAAAAGCTGCACAGAAAACATACTGCGTGAGGGAGAAAATAGCCTTGCGGCTTGGTTTTTGCGCCCAAGTACCATATCGGTCAATATTGTAGCTGACATCATAGAGCCTATAAAGCCGTTGCCCTCAAATCCCGTAGCGACATACGTTCTGGCGTCGCTTTTCGTGAGTCGTCCGATATAAGGAAGTCCGTCAAGGCTCATAGTGTCCTGCGTTGCCCACGAGGTCACGGGTCTGGCACTCGGGAAATGCTTGTTTTTATATCTCGTAAGGGCATCAAGTCCCCCGCCCGTTTTGCCTGTTCGGTGGTCGCCGCCGCCAAGCAGCAAAAGACCGTTATACATCCGCATATAAACGCCGTTGTCTGCGATATCCTCGTACGTGCCGCCTATAGCGGGGACGCCGTCGAGTGCGAGCACGTACGAGCGCTGTTGATACAATTTAAGCGCAAACAGTCCTTTCAGTTTCGGGAAAGGGAAGTGTGTGGCGATTATCACACGGCTTGCTTTTATTTTGTATTCGCCCGAACCGCTTTTCGCGGCTGCACCAAAGTCGGTGAGTGATGTTATCCGCGTGTTTTCGCAAATGTTAAGTCCTTTGGCTATATGCACCGAAAAATCAAGTGGGTCGAGCTGAAGCTGTTTTTTGAATTTCAGTGCGGCGTTCATCGGGACGTCAAGCGGCATAGAAGAGGTAAGCTCGGCATCAAAGCCAAGCTTTTGCAGAAGTCCGTACTCCTTAGCAAGCTCGGACGGATTTTCAGTAGTGTAAAGGTAATAGTCCACCTCTTCACACTTGAATCCGAGTTCTTTTGCAAGACGGCGGTATTTTTCAAGAGCGGCGCCCCGCTCACTCATCACAGCCGCCCCGTAGTCTTCACCAAATCGATTTGCGATATCGCGGCAAAGTATATCCTGCCCCGATGTTATAATTGCAGTGGAGCGCACGGTGGTTGCATTTGCAATGCGATCAGCCTCGCAAAGAAGTACATCAGCGCCCGCACGTGTCAGGTAATATGAGCACAAAAGTCCGCAAAGACCACCGCCGATTACGAGCACGTCACAGGCGGTATCCTTGTCGAGTTCTCCGAAACGGGGCATATCGGCTCTGTAAATATTTTTTGACGGCATAATAATACCCTTTCGTTAATAATTCGTTAATCTACTACTTATATTGCTCATTTTGGCATCAAATAAACGAACTAAATATGAATTTTTGTGCCTTTTACTTGCAATTTTGCGAGAAAAATGATATTATTAACATAAGTAAATATGAACTTTTTAAGAGGTGAACTCTGTGAAAAAAAATAGAAAAGCCCCCGAGCTTCTCTCGCCCGCGGGCAACTTTGATAAAATGAAAGCCGCTATACTTTACGGCGCAAACGCGGTCTATCTCGCAGGCGACGATTTCGGTATGCGTGCCGCGGCTGACAATTTTACGCTCGACGAGCTTCGCGAAGCTGTCAACTATGCGCACGAGCGAAGTGTACGTGTAAATCTTACGCTCAACACAATGCCGCACACCCACGAATATCCGAAGCTTACGGAGTTTGTTAAAAGCATAAGTGATATTGGAATAGATGCGGTTATCGCCGCGGACATTGGCGTAATGGCGCTTGTTCGCGAATATATGCCCGATACGGAAATACACGTGTCTACACAGCAGAGCACGGTCAGCGCCGCCGCTTGCCGTGAATGGTACAGACTCGGCGCGAAGAGAGTTGTCCTTGCGCGCGAGCTTACGCTTGAAGAAATCCGCGAGATACGCAAAAACGTTCCCGATGAACTCGAGCTTGAAGCATTTATACACGGCTCAATGTGCATCTCCTATAGTGGACGTTGCTTGCTTTCACAGCACTTCGTCGGACGCGATGCGAATCGGGGACGGTGTGCACAGCCTTGCCGCTGGAATATGTCTTACGCTCCGAGCGAAATTGCAGGTGAAGGTGTTGCCTCTTATGAGATTGCGGAAGAAAAACGTCCCGACAACCGCATTCCCGTAATCGAAGGTGAGCGAGGTACGTTCTTATTGTCAAGCAAAGACACTTGCATGATAGAGCATATTCCCGAACTTATCGAGTGCGGCATCGATAGCTTCAAGATAGAAGGTCGTATGAAGAGCGAATATTACGCGGCTGTTGTAACCAATATGTACCGCATGGCGATTGACAACTATTTGGCAGACCCCGAAAAGTACGAATATAATCCGCTGTGGAAAAACGAGCTTGAATCGGTAAGTCACCGCGAATACCACACGGGCTACTATTTTGATAACCCTATGGAAGATGCAAACACTACCACACAGCCGGGTTATATGAAAGAGAAGGCATATCTCTGCCGTGTTACGGCATACGATGAACAAACGGGTGTGGCGCACTTCGTACAGCGAAATAAGGTCTTTGCAAACTCTGACGTTGAGATAATCTCGCCCGGCAAAATAGGTCGCCCTATGCATTTCGGCGAGCTTTACGATGCAAACGGCGGGGTTATAGAATCAGCGCCTCACCCGTATATGGAATTTTCCGCTAAAGTGCCGTTCCCCGTTAAAGTGGGCGACATAGTACGCGCGATGTAAAAAGGAGAAACGGATATGATATTTCTGGAAATACTGAAATCGCTTCTTTTCGGTATAGTCGAAGGTATTACCGAATGGCTGCCGATATCGTCGACGGGACATCTTATACTACTTGAAGAATTTGTCAAGTTTACGGGAGTTTCCGAAGGCTTTTTCGAGATGTTTGAGGTAGTAATACAGCTCGGCGCGATACTTGCGGTTGCGGTTGTATTCTTCAAAAAGATATGGCCGTTTACGAAAAAGGGAGAAGTTCTCGGTATAATCAGCAAGAGAAAATTTTCGATGTGGCTTAAGATCATCGTTGCGTGCCTGCCTGCGGCAGTTGTCGGCGTTCTGCTCGACGATTACATCGACGCGCTGTTCTACAACGGTTGGACTGTGGGAATTATGCTCGTGCTTGTCGGCGTTGCGTTTATTATCGTTGAAAAACGTAACAAGAACAAGGAGTTTGCCGTCACCGATATTGATAACCTCGATTATAAGCGCGCACTCGGTATCGGACTTTTCCAGCTTATTGCGGCTATCTTACCAGGCACGTCGCGTTCGGGCTCAACAATACTCGGAGGACTTATGCTCGGCGTTGACCGTACCACTGCGGCGGAGTTCACGTTTTTCCTCGGTATTCCCGTAATGTTTGGCGCATCGCTTCTGAAACTTGTCGGTTTTGGCTTTGCGTTTACTGCTCCAGAAGCGGTTATACTGCTTATCGGTATGGTATCTGCATTCGCTGTTTCTATGGTGTGCATACGCTTCTTAATGGATTTTATCAAGAAGCACGACTTTTGCGTTTTCGGCTGGTACCGTATAGCACTCGGCGCAGTGGTACTGGTATATTTTGCGGCTAAACAGTGGATTTTTTGAAAACACTGTCATTTTGTATTATAATTGGTGTATTTCGGGATAAAATATTGTAAGTAAAAGAAAAAATTTTGAAATTAGCAAGTTTTTCACAATTTTATATTGATAAAAACGGCGAAATATGGTAAAATAACCTTTGATTGCAGAGGCAATCATGAAAATGCAAAATTTTTTATAGAGGTGAAAATATATGTACAACAAGAAATCCGTAGAAGATATCGCTGTTGCGGGCAAGAGAGTTCTCTGTCGCTGCGATTTCAACGTACCCGTTAAGGACGGTAAGATTACCGACGACAAGCGTATCGTCGGCGCGATGAAGACAATCAAGTATCTCGTTGACAACGGCGCGAAGGTTATCCTTTGCTCCCATATGGGCAGACCTCACAACGTTCTTGACGCAGAGCTTAAGCTCTCCAAGAAGGACAAGAAAAAGATTGAGGCTCTCCCCGAGGCAGAGCAGGCAGCAGCAACCGCGGCTATGCTCGAAAAGGCTAAGGACGATATAACCAAGCTTTCTCTTAAGATCGTTGCTGACGACCTTACCGCAAAGGGCATCAACGTAACTCTCGCAAAGGATGTTATCGGTCCCGACGCAAAGGCAAAGGCTGCAGCTCTTAAGGACGGCGAGGTTCTCCTTCTCGAGAACGTACGCTTCCACGCTGCTGAAGAAAAGAACGATCCCGAGTTTGCCAAGGAAATGGCAAGCCTCGCAGAGATTTACGTAAACGACGCGTTCGGTACCGCTCACAGAGCACACGCTTCCACTGCAGGCGTTGCTGACTATCTCGACACCGCAGTTTGCGGCTACCTCATCCAGAAGGAAATCGAGGTTATGGGTAAGGCTCTTGAGGATCCGGTTCGCCCGTTCGTGGCAATCCTCGGCGGCGCAAAGGTTTCCGACAAGATTGGCGTTATCAACAATCTTCTCAATAAGTGCGACACCATCATCATTGGTGGCGGTATGGCATACACCTTCTTCAAGGCACAGGGACTTCCGATTGGTACTTCCATTTGCGAGTACGACAAGCTTGACCTTGCAAACGAGCTCGTTGCAAAGGCAAAGGAAAAGGGCGTAAATCTCCTTCTCCCCGTTGATAACAAGATCGGCCGTGAGTACAAGGAAGACACCGTTTGCATGGAAATCTACAGCGATTCTATCCCGGATGGCTGGATGGGCCTTGACATCGGTGAAAAGACCGAAGAGCTCTTCGCAAAGAGCCTCGTTGGCGCAGGCACAGTTATCTGGAACGGTCCTATGGGCGTTTCCGAGTGGGAGAACTTCGCATCCGGTACCCGTTCGGTAGCAAAGGCTATCGCAGAGTCCGACGCAATCTCCATCATCGGCGGCGGTGACTCCGCGGCTGCAGTTGAAACCCTCGGCTATGCTGACAAGATGACTCACGTTTCCACCGGCGGCGGTGCTTCGCTTGAGTTCCTCGAAGGTCTTGAGCTTCCCGGCATTGCTTGCCTTAACGAAAAGGAATAATTATATAAACCATAGGGCGGATTACATATCCGCCCACGGTTTTGTCAATAATCGAAAGGAACATACTAAAATGAACAAGGCTACCAGAAAAACAGTTATCGCAGGTAACTGGAAGATGAATATGACACCTGCAGAAACCACCGCATTTATCACCGAGCTTGCTCCTATGGTTGCTGGCAAGGACGGCTGCGACATCGTGCTTTGCGTACCGTTTGTTGACATTGCCGCTGCTGTTGAGGCTGCAAAAGGCACCAACGTAAAGATCGGCGCAGAGAATGTACACTTCAAGGAGTCGGGCGCATACACCGGCGAAATTTCCGCAAAGATGCTTAATGCTTGTGGAGTCGAGTACGTTGTAATCGGTCACTCCGAGCGCCGTCAGTATTTCGGCGAAACCGACCAGACCGTTAACCTTCGCACTCTCGCGGCTGTTAACGCAGGTCTTACCGCAATCGTTTGCGTAGGTGAAACTCTTGAGCAGAGAGAGCTTGGATACACCGAAACTCTCCTCAAGTATCAGACCAAGATGGCTCTTACTAACGTTAAGCCCGAGCAGCTTAAGAACATCATCATCGCATACGAGCCTGTTTGGGCTATCGGTACCGGTGTTACCGCTACTGCAGATCAGGCTGACGAGGGCAACGGCTTCGTTCGCGCGGCTGTTGCTGAAATGTTCGGCAAGGATGCTGCAGAGGCTGTTACTGTTCAGTACGGCGGCTCTATGAACGCAAAGAATGCGGCAGAGCTTCTTTCCAAGACTAACGTTGACGGCGGACTCATCGGCGGCGCTTCTCTCAAGACTGCTGACTTTACCGTAATCGTTGACGCGGCTCAGTAATTACGAATACTAAAAGAAATAGCCTTTCCGTATGGAAAGGCTATTTTCTATTACCGGTGAGTTATACTATTAAGTGCAACAGTAAATAAAAAAATGAAGCCCATATAAATCCATGGTATAATTGTAATAACCACAAAACAAATAAACCAAGGAGGATTTATATGAGCTACCACCATTTTACCATAGAAGAGCGCTG
>JAZNLM010000032.1:0-11157 GCA_045579105.1 Candidatus Flemingiibacterium sp. | reverse complement strand
ACAAGTATTACAACGTCGCCACGCTCGACAAGATCGCTGATAAGGCGGGCTTCTCCATCTTTTGTAGCGAACGAAGCAAGTTTTTCTTTGAGTTCTTCTATTCCCTCTCCCGTTGCCGCGCTGACAATTATACCATCCGTTTCATCGGGCATTTTGATGTCGCATTTGTTATAGATCACAACATACGGCACAGCACGTGCGCGAACATCTTCAATCAACGCTGTTTCAACTTCGCTTTTACCGCGAGACGAATCTATTACAATTATTGCTATATCCGTTTTCGCAAGAACAGCGCGTGTTTTTTCAATGCGCATACCTCCAAGCTCACCGACATCGTCAATTCCGGGCGTGTCTGTGATAAGCACGGGACCGAGAGGTAAAAGCTCCATAGCCTTTGAAACCGGATCGGTGGTTGTACCCGCAACGTCAGATACGATTGCAAGCGACTGACCGGTAAGCGCGTTTATAAGCGCTGATTTACCCGCATTACGCCGCCCGAAAATGCCGATGTGCACACGTTCGCCCGACGGTGTTTGATTTAGTCCTGACATATTTACTCCTTAAAATCTGAAGTCACGCTGTCCGTTGCGGATATCCTTAAGATGCTGTATCACAAGCTTTCTTACCTTCTCATTCGGTATATTCGCAAGCTCGCGCAGAATAAGGTCAGTTCCAACAACGCGCGTGTCAAGTGACGCGTAGTCCATAAGATACTCTTTGAGCGTCATAAGCGCGTTCGGATGACAGCAATTTTGAATTTGCTTCGACTTGCAAAGATCCATAAATCTGTCGCCGGTTCTTCCCTCACGGTAGCACGCGGTGCAGAAGCTAGGAATATATCCAAGCTTAATAAGCCAGTTTACAACCTCGTCAAGCGTGCGATTGTCCGACACGTCAAACTGCTCGGTATTCTCCTCTTCAGGTGCCTCTTCTGCATATCCGCCGACACTTGTGCGCGATGCACCGGAAATCTGCGAAACGCCAAGCTTCAGTACGCGCTCACGCACTTCCTTGGATTCACGAGTGGAGATGATCATACCCGTGTACGGCACGGAGATGCGGATAAGCGCACAGATTTTCGCGAAAATATCATCAGAGATAGAGTTGTCAAACGCAGAGGGATCGATATCCTGCGCCTTCTTAATGCGCGGTACGGAGATTGTATGCGGTCCTACGCCATGTACAGCCTCAAGATGCTCCGCGTGCATGAGAAGTCCTGCAAACTCATAGCGGTAAAGCTCAAGTCCAAAGAGTACACCAAGTCCAACATCGTCGATACCGCCTTCCATTGCGCGATCCATTGCCTCAGTGTGATAGCAGTAATCGTGCTTCGGCCCCGTGGGATGAAGCTTTTCATAGCTTTCCTTGTGGTATGTTTCCTGGAACAGAATGTACGTACCGATACCCGCATCACGAAGCTTGCGGTAGTTCTCAACCGTAGTTGCCGCGATGTTTACGTTAACGCGGCGGATAGCGCCATTCTTGTGCTTGATGGAATAGATAGTGTTGATAGATTCGAGAATGTACTCAATCGGATTGTGCACGGGATCCTCGCCTGCCTCGATAGCAAGACGCTTGTGTCCCATATCCTGAAGCGCGATAACTTCCTTCTTAATTTCTTCCTGTGTAAGCTTCTTTCTCGTGATGCACTTGTTCTTAAGATGATACGGACAATATACACAGCCGTTTACGCAGTAGTTCGAGAGATAAAGCGGAGCAAACATTACTATACGGTTACCGTAAAAGTCCTTTTTAATCTTTTCTGCAAGAGCGTACATTTCCTGTATCTTCTCTTCGTTTTCACACGCGAGAAGCACAGATGCCTCGCGGTGGTTAAGTCCCTTAAGCTCGCGCGCCTTGTTTAAAATTTCGTTGATAAGTGCCATGTCGTCCTTATGCTCGTCGGCATAAGCGAGTGTAGCTTTTATTTCTTCATCAGAAATAAATTCCTCTGCTTTTAGTGATTTAATGTCGTACATAATATGATTCCTTTCTCAAATGTTTTTAGAGTCACCGCGCGAAAAATCGAGTTCACAGTTTATTTTTTCAAAGCGGTTTGCAAGCTCCTTTAGGTGCTCGGCAGTTTCATCTCCCGAACAAAGCTTGTCGTTATAAAGAAGATATTTTTTTCTCACGTCAACCGGTGAAAGATTTGGCATAACTACATTTGCGCCGGCTAGCACTCCTTGTTCACGCCCGTCTGATGCGATAGTACCGAGTGCAGTTGTTGCCGGAAGAAGTACCTTTGGCAGCAGAAGACGCGTCAGCGCAAGCATAAGCAGCGTCAACTCTATCGAACCTGACTTAAACTCACCAAACGGAGTATCGCGATGCGGTATAAACGGACCTATACCAACCATTTGCGGCTGCAGTTCGTGTAAAAACAAGAGGTCACTTGCAAGGTTCCCACTCGTCTGATACGGTGAGCCAACCATAAATCCCGCGCCGACCTGATATCCGAGTGATTTCAAATCGTAAAGACATTTTTTTCTATTTTCAAGTGTTAAGTTATCGGGGTGAAGTCGCGCGTAATGTGCGTCCGTTGCGCTCTCGTGGCGAAGTAAATATCTGTCCGTACCGGCTTGTCGAAGTACCTTGTACGATTCGTATGAGCGCTCTCCGAGTGACAGTGTTATCGCACATTCAGGGTGCGCCGATTTTATAGAGGAAACCATATCAACAAGCCGTTCGTCTGTGAAATATGCGTCTTCTCCGCCTTGTAAAACAAAAGTTTGAAACCCAAGCGAAGCCCCATAGTCACAGCATTCTAAAATTTGCTCTTTTGTTAAGCGATAACGCTCCGTTTTTTTGTTAGAGCAGCGCAAACCGCAATAGTAGCAGTCGTTTTTGCAGTATGAAGTAAATTCTATAAGTCCGCGAAGGAACACTCGCCTTTCGTAGTGCTCGTCGCGCACTGTTTCGGCGTGTGCACGGGCATGCTCATAAAGCAGAGCAGCCTCATCACCGCCGCGCTGAAAAGTTTCAATAAGCTGGGTAAGTTCAGCGTATGTTGGCACATCACCGTTTAAAATGACGTCAAGCGCATTACTCACTCGCATCACCAACCTTTGAATAAATTGTCTTCGATGTAACCCCCGGCAGCGCTCCGAGTTTACCGGATAGCGCAGATATAATATCCTGAGGTGCGTCAATAACAACGCTTATCACGGAAATTCCGCGTTCCTTGTGGGGCACGCCCATACGTCCGATTATATATTCGCCGTACACGCTCAAAATCTCGTTAAGGCGCGTAGTGGCACTCTTGTCTTCCACTACGATACCCACAAGCGCAACTCTTTTATTCATAACAATCTCCTTTTCTAAATCAAAAAGCGCCCCGACAGCTTCTGTCGGAGCGCATAGCTATAGTGTGAAACTAACTCGCGTTGATCTTTCACGTTGGGCACACCCTTCGCGGCAGAAGCGTTATATTATAGTTCCTCGAGGTCGGTATACCCTCACTCTCGGTAATTGCTGATTATCTGACAATATAATTATAGCACACGAACGCACAAAATGCAATAGCTTTTTGAAAAACAAAAGAATCATATCGACTTAAAGCCTTCGTGGAGCTTTTGTATTTTTGAAAAACCTGCAAGTAATAGAACACCGCTCGCCACAAACGTAATAAACCAAGACAGCGGATAACATACAAAGATAGAACCAAACGTGCCTATAGCAGCAAATGCGGTGTATATCCAAAACGCTCGCACGCCGCACACGCCTATTATTGAAATAACAGTAGGTGTAATTGAATATCCTATAGCTCGTGTCGCGCCAAGTGTAATTTCGGCAAGACCGTTAAGACCGTAAAAGGCGCCCACCCAAAGCATTTTTACATATCCTAGATTTATAGCCTCATTATCCCCCGGAGTATAAACGGAAAGAAGGGGCTTTCCAAGAAATACAGAAATAAGCACTTCTGCCCCCCAAATTGCGAGAACGATTCCGCAAGAATAGAAAATCACTTTTTTAATTCTGTCAAATTTCTTTGCTCCGTAATTCTGGCTTATAAATGCAGTAGAGGCGGCGGACGCAGCATTGAGTTCTATGTACAAAAATCCGGTAACACTTCCTGCCGCTGAATTACCTGCTATAGCGGCATCGCCGAATGTGTTTATACTGGACTGAACAATTACATTCGCAAATGAGAAAATAAGCGTTTGAAATCCCATGGGGAAACCAACTTTGCAAAGATCGGCAAAACGTCTTGGCGAAATTTTAAATTCTTTAAGATGAAGTTTTGTTTCATCATCGCCGCGTACAATAAACACAGTTGACATAACTGCCATAAAAGTTTGACTTATAACTGTTCCTATTGCGACGCCTGCTGCACCAAGGTCAAAGAAAACTACAAAGACAACATTAAACAAAACGTTCACAGCTCCGGAAATGAGCGATACTATAAGAGGACGTTTGGAATTTCCGTTTGCTAAAAGTATAGCCGAAATACAATTGTAAAGCATAAGCATCGGTGCACTGATAAAAACTATCTGCATATATAGCTTCGCTTCAGCCATTACGTTTTCAGGTACTGATGTAATCCTCAAAAGTGGCTCGGCAAATATAATTCCGATTGCGCCTACGAGCACACCAAACATAAAAGAAGACGCTACAGCGGTATGTACAACCTCGCGTATCTCAGTTCTATCACGTTTTCCGATAGCACGGCCGGCAACAATTACAATACCACCGGTAAATCCAAGAAAAAGTGCGAGTAGCATTGAATAAAGAGCCCCGGTTGAACCAACGCCTGCCATAGATTCTCTTCCGCTGAAAATTCCAAGTACAGCCGTATCTGCCGCGCCGTACATTACGTTTGCAAGTCCCATAAGCATTTGGGGAACCGCAAATGCGAGTAAGCCTTTTAAGAGTGGGCCTTCGGTCATATTTATATTTTTCGCTTTGGCAGCCACATTATCGCCTCCCCCATTCGCACACATTGTAGCACACAAAATCAGTAAAGTCAATAGAAAACAAAAAAGTTTTCACTAAATTTTGCAAATACAAAAACCACCCTGAAACGGGTGGTTTTATGCTTATTTTTTCTGCATTAACTTAACCATAACAGCCTTCTGTGCGTGGAGTCTGTTCTCAGCTTCCTCGAATATCTCATTTGCGTGAGATTCGAATACCTTTGCGGTAATCTCTTCCTCACGGTGTGCGGGCAAACAATGCTGTACCATCGCATCCTTTGCGGCAACGCTCATAACCTCATCATTGACCTGATAGCCCTTGAACGCTTCTCTTCGCTTCTCTGCCTCGTCTTCCTGACCCATAGAAGCCCAAACATCGGTGAAAATTACATCTGCATCCTTTGCGGCCTCGAGTACGTTATCGGTGAGCGTAAACGCTCCCTTGTAACTCTTTGCAAATTCGAGCACTTGCTCATCGGGGCTGTAAGCTTTTGGACAAGCCGCCGCAACCTTCATGCCAACGGTAAGACCGCCGACGATAAGGGAATTTGCCATATTGTTTCCGTCGCCGATGTAACACATCTTAAGTCCATCAAATCCGCCCTTGAACTCACGGATTGTGAGAAGGTCAGCAAGCACCTGACAAGGGTGACAGTAGTCAGTAAGACCGTTGATTATCGGAATACTTGCGTATTTTGCGAGATCCTCAACCTCTTTTTGCTCAAAGGTACGGATCATAATACCATCAAGGTAACGAGAAAGAACACGCGCGGTATCCTCAATCGGCTCGCCTCTGCCGATCTGTAAATCGCGCGAAGAGAGAAAAAGTGCCTGACCGCCAAGCTGATACATACCAACCTCGAAGGAAACACGGGTCCTTGTAGAAGCCTTCTGGAATATCATACCGAGCGTCTGTCCCTTTAAAAGCTTGTGTTCAATGCCGTTTTTGGTTTCGTACTTAAGCTGTGTTGCAAGGTTCAATATATCATTTATTTCATCCTTGTTAAGATCAGCCATTTTAAGAAGATCGTTTATCATAATATCAAAATCCCTTTCGGTAAAAGTTTTTAAATATATCCGCCGTCAACGCCGAGCACTTGTCCCGTAACGTAGGTTGAATCGCATAGGAAATAGACACAGTCTGCAACCTCTTCGGGAGTACCCATACGGCCCAAAGGCACGTCAGAGAGAAACTCGTCAAGCTCATCCTCGGTCAGCGACTTGTTTATATCAGTTGCAATAATACCTGGTGCAACGCAGTTAACGCGCACACCTGACTGCGCAACTTCCTTGGAAAGTGCTTTTGTGAAACCGATAAGCGCCGCCTTGGTTGTTGAATACTGTACCTCACACGAAGCTCCGACTCTTCCCCATATTGAGGACACGCTAACAATGCTTCCGTTTTTCGCGCTTATCATATACGGCAAAACAAATCTTGTGCAGTCCATAGCGCCGAAAAGATTCACGTCAAACATACGGCGCTCATCCTCTATTGGCATCATATCGAACGGCATAATCGCGTCGATAGCCGCATTGTTTACAAGGGCATCTATCTTACCCTCGCCAACCTTAACGGTGTATTTAACGAGAGCTTTGCACTCGTCCGTATTACCGACGTCCGCTTTAAAGATGTACGCTTTGCCACCGTTCCGATTTATCGTTTGCGCGAGTTTTTCTGCAGCGGCTTCGCTGTTGTTGTAATTTATCACAACTCGCCAGCCGTTTTTCGCAAAATATTCTGCGCACGCTCTGCCGATACCTCGGGAAGCACCTGTTATAAGTACCGTTCTCATCTGTTACTCTCAACAAATCCGTCAACAATTGCAATCTGACGGAGCGTAGATTCTTTTGCAGGTCCGCCGCGCACTTTTCTGCCGTTTACGCAGTTTAAGAGGTCAATTGCCTCATAAACATCCCTGTCAAATATATCACATACAGAGCGAAGCTCGTCGAGCGAGAGTTCCTCGAGCGTTTTGTTATTGTCTATACAATATGCAACGAGAGTGCCAGAGACCTTGTAAGCATCACGGAAAGGCATTCCCTTCTTAACGAGATAGTCTGCAAGGTCGGTCGCGTTGATAAAGCCACGAGCAGCGGCCTTACGAAGTCTGTCTGCGCGTACGGTCATAGTCGCAAACATCGAGGTGAAAACCTCAAGGCAGATAAGAGTATTGTCTATAGCATCGAATATTGCCTCCTTATCTTCCTGCATATCCTTGTTGTATGCAAGCGGTAAGGACTTCATCATTGAATAGAGTGCCACCATATCGCCGTATACTCTACCAGTCTTGCCGCGTACAAGCTCGGCAACGTCGGGATTTTTCTTCTGCGGCATAATGGACGAGCCTGTGGAAAACGCATCGTCAAGCTCGATAAATCCGAACTCCGATGAGCACCAGAGGATTATTTCCTCTGAAAAACGGCTCATATGCATCATAAGAAGTGAAAGGTCTGATGAGAGCTCGAGAACAAAATCTCTGTCGGAAACCCCGTCAATAGAGTTCTCTGTAACCATTGGGAAACCGAGCAGTTCGGCAACTCTCTCACGGTTTATCGGATACGTTGTGGATGCAAGAGCACCTGAACCAAGCGGCATCACGCGAGTACGGCGTTCTGTATCGCAAAGTCTGTCGTAGTCTCGCATAAGCATCTGCGCATATGCAAGGATATAGTGTGCAAAAGTGACGGGCTGTGCACGCTGAAGATGCGTGTACCCAGCCATAACTGTGTCGGTATGAAGCTTTGCTTTCTCGCTGATTGCAGATAGTAAATCAATAACACGCGATTTCACATTCTCAATTTCGTCGAGCAGATACATGCGAATATCAAGCGCAACCTGGTCGTTACGCGAACGCGCCGTGTGAAGGCGCTTGCCCGTGTCACCGATACGGCCCGTCAGTATGGTTTCGATATTCATATGGATATCTTCCGCATCAACGGAAAATTCAAGCTTGCCGTCCTCAATATCGGCGAGTATCCCTTTGAGCGCCGCAACAATTTTGTCAGCCTCACTCTTTTCGATAATCCCGCACTCACCGAGCATAGTTGCGTGAGCGATAGAACCGTTTATATCCTGACGGTACATTCTTCCGTCAAAAGAAATTGAGGAGTTGAAGTCGTTAACGCGTGAATCGACGTCCTTTTTAAAGCGTCCTTGCCAGAGTTTCATTGTAGTATCAGCGGAAAATCCGCGTCCTTTCATTCGGTGTTATAAAAACGTATGCTTGGGAGAGGAATATTCTCCCAAGCTGTTTTTTGTAGTTTGGTTGGCTGATTATCTCTTGGAATCGAGCTTTGCCTTAACCTTGATCGGAAGACCGAAGAGGTTGATGAATCCAGCGGAGTCTGCCTGATTGTAATCCTCGTCCTCACCGAAGGAAGCGGTCTGCTCGTCGTAAAGAGTGTACAGCGAGGTAACACCTGCGTTGATAAGGTTGCCCTTGTAGAGCTTCAAGGTAACGTCGCCGGTTACGGTTTCATTTACTTTGTCAACGAATGCGCACAGTGCCTCGCGAAGAGGTGTGAACCACTGACCGTTGTAGCAAAGATCCGCCATCTTTGGAGCAATCTGAGCTTGCATAAAGTGGAAGGTTTCTTTATCAAGGCAGATAGTTTCGAGAACATTGTGAGCCTTGTAAAGGATGGTACCTGCGGGAGTTTCGTAAACGCCACGGCTCTTCATACCAACAAGACGGTTCTCAACAATGTCGAGAAGACCAATACCGTTTGCGCCGCCGATTTCGTTAAGCTTGGTTACAAGCTCAACAGAGCCCATTTTCACGCCGTCAACCTTAGTGGGTATACCCTTTTCAAAGTGAATGGTAACGTAAGTGGGCTTGTCGGGAGCCATCTCTGGAGAAACACCAAGTTCAAGGAAGCCGGGCTTGTTGTACTGCGGCTCATTTGCGGGAGACTCGAGATCCATACCCTCGTGAGAAAGATGCCACAGGTTCTTATCCTTACTGTAGTTGGTTTCACGGTTTATCTTAAGAGGAATGTTGTGTGCCTCTGCATAGTCGATCTCCTCGTCGCGCGACTTGATGTCCCACTCTCTCCAAGGAGCGATGATAGCCATATCGGGAGCGAACGCCTTAATGGTAAGCTCGAAGCGAACCTGGTCGTTACCCTTGCCGGTACACCCGTGGCAGATAGCGTCTGCGCCTTCTGCAAGAGCGATTTCGACAAGGCGCTTTGCAATGCAAGGACGAGCGTGAGAAGTACCGAGCAGATAGTCCTCGTACTTTGCGTCAGCTTTAAGGCAGGGCCAAATGTAGTTTTCGATATAATCCTGTTTCAAGTCTTCGATGTAAAGCTTGGAAGCGCCGGTCTTGATAGCTTTTTCTTCAAGTCCGTCAAGCTCGGTTCCCTGGCCAACGTCACCGGATACTGCGATAACTTCGCAGTTGTTATAGTTTTCCTTCAGCCACGGAATGATAATGGAAGTATCAAGTCCGCCCGAGTAAGCAAGCACTACTTTTTTGATGTTCTTCTTGTCCATTTGTATGTACCTCATTTTGAAAAATAATTTTATACATATATTATACGCCGCCAATTGCATATTTTCAAGACTTTTAATGCATAATATGCATAAATATTCACACAATGCTATTGTTTAAATGTGATAAAAACGAATAACGGCTATGTATATTTGTTTTTTTATACATCAACTTTGTCCCATTATACGGCAAAATTTGAATACTTATATATTATACTCTCTTCTGGCGAAAAAATCAAGGAGATTTTTGAAAAATTCCGAGCAAAATTATATTGTGTCGCAATTATTTTCAATTGTATGACTTAAATCATTTTGAAAGGAAGCCACTTCAATGAAAAGAGTATTCAAAAATATATGTACCGGAGCGCTTATACTTGCACTTATCCTTCCGATTCGTGCAGCTACAAATGAGCTTCGTTGGTACTTCAAGCCCAATGACACGCATACACAACCCGTTTTGCCGAGCGAATTCAACTTTATCGAGCAGTACGGCGGCGTGTACGTCGACCGCGCACACGATGAAAAGAATAGTGAAAAAGTGATATATCTCACCTTTGACGTAGGCTATGAAAACGGAAATGTAGCTAAAATACTCGATGCCTTAAAAGCGCACAATGCCACGGGAACTTTCTTTGTGCTTGAGCACGTTATAACAAAGGAAACCGCGCTTGTCAAGCGTATGTTCGACGAGGGGCACACCGTTGCAAATCATACTATGACACACCGTAACATGTTCAAGGCGGACCGCGCCGTTTTTGAAGAAGAACTGTACGGTCTTGAAAAGCTCTGCGTCGAATATACGGGCGGTACTATGTCAAAGCTTTACCGTCCGCCTGAAGGCTGTTTTTCCGAAGATAATATGAAAACACTTCATGATATGGGCTACAAAACTATATTCTGGAGTTCGGCATATGCCGACTGGGATAATAAAAATCAGCCGTCCGCTGCACACGCTATAGAAAAACTTAAATCCCGTCTTCACAATGGTCAGATACTTCTTCTGCATCCAACATCTGCAACAAACGCCGCAATTATGGAAGAATTTCTCACCTACCTCGAATCCGAGGGATACAGCTTCGGCTCGCTGACTGAATTATGCGCCGTTTAATTTGCCTTTGTATTGCGGTAATTCTCGCAGTTATCCCTATATGTGCCGATGAAACGCTTGCAGATGTGTATTTTTCCTGTGAGCGCGACGATAAGCGTATCGCACTCACATTCGACGACGGTCCACATTACAAATACACTGCTGAAATACTCGATATTCTCGCAGAAAATGATGTACAGGCAACATTCTTTGTAGTGGGTTCGCTCGCCCAAAAATATCCCGAGCTTATTCTGCGTGAGCTTTCAGAAGGACATGAACTCGCGAGCCACACCTGGTCGCATCCGCATATCAATCTTATCTCGGATTCCGCACTCGAAAACGAGCTTACCGTGACAGAAGAATTCCTCTATGAACTTGCGGAATACCGTCCGAGGCTATTCCGTCCACCCGAGGGAAAATGTCCAAAAAATGTTCTCCGCGTTGCGGCGGAAATGGATTATGAAGTAATACTATGGACTGTTGACACGCGCGACTGGGCGCATACTCCGAGCGATGTTATTGTCAAGACTGTACTCGAAAATACCAAATCAGGAGCTATAATACTCTGTCACGATTTTGTTGGCGGTGAAAGTCCAACTCCAAGTGCACTTCGGGAGTTTATACCCGAACTAAAAAGAAACGGCTACGAATTCGTAACC
>JAZNLM010000031.1:0-40261 GCA_045579105.1 Candidatus Flemingiibacterium sp. | reverse complement strand
TTGAGTCCTGCCGGGAAACCGTCGATAACAACACCTATAGCTTCACCGTGCGACTCACCGAATATTGAAAGCTTTAATTTGGTACCGTAAACCGATGCCATAAGCCATTCTCCTTTTGCTTAAAATTTGTCTTTAGAAGTTTTCGAGAATATCAAAGCTGTCGGAAAGGAAGCCTTGAAGCTCGTCTGCCGTAAGCTGACGCTGGGAGAGAAGTGCTAACGTATAGGTCTGCTTTGCAAGCTTCTTTGCTTTGTTGATGTCTGCCTCTGCAATATCAGCAAGGCGTTTAATAAGCGGACTTGCCGCGTTTATAACGAGGTTTATTTCAGTAGGGAATTTCATATCGTCTGCGCCGCCTCTCATACGATACATACGCATCATATCTTCCATACGGCGTGTTTCTTCCGAAATGTTGAGTATGGCAGGTATTTTTTCGTTCTTGAGAAGCTCGAATGTTACTTTGAGAGTATCACTGCCGCTTACTTCTTTGAAAATCTCGACAAGCTTTTCATTTGCATCGGCATTGCCGTCAGCTTTGAGTGCGCTTGCAACGTCCGCATCGATACGAACGAACTTAACGCCCTCGTTTTCCTGCTCGACAATGTTTATAAACTGCGTATCTATCATCTTGTCAAGCATTATAACGTCTATGCCTTCTGTGGCAAACATCGAGATATATTGTGCCTGTGCGGTCTTGTCAGCCGCGTAGTAAACGGTGTTCTCGTGCTTGTCCCTTGCCTTTTCGAGATATTCGTTGAGCGTTACAAAACGTCCATCGGCGGTCTCGTAAACGATAGCCGGCTTCACGCGCTCATAGAACTTGCGCTCGCGCAGACAGCCGTATTCAACAAAGGTCTTAAGCTCGCCCCAAAGCTTTTCGTAATTTTCGCGTTCGAGATTAAACATTGAGGTGAGCTTGTCCGCAACTTTTTTTACAATGTGCGCGGAAATTTTTGCGACGTAACCGCTGTTTTGGAGATAACTTCTCGAAACGTTTAGCGGAAGCTCGGGACAGTCAAGCACGCCCTTGAGCATAAGCAAAAAGTCGGGGATGACTTCCTTGATGTTATCAGCTACGAATACCTGATTGTAGTAAAGCTTTACCTGACCTTCAAGGCTGTCATACTCGTGCGCGATACGTGGAAAATACAGTATGCCCTTGAAGTTGAGGGGATAGTCTGCGTTTAGGTGAATGTGGAAAAGCGGCTCGCGGTAATCTGCGAATACCTTTTGATAAAAGGCATCGTATTCCTCGTCAGTACACTCGGAAGGCGCTTTCTGCCAAAGCGGATGAGTGTCGTTAACGAGCTTTTTTTCGTCCTTGTTTTCTTCGTCGCCGTCGTCTGTAAGATATATCTCAACGGGCATAAACGAACAGTATTTGTCGAGCATTGCGCGAATACGGTGCTCGTCGAGAAACTCGGCCTCGTCGTCCATTATGTGCATAACGACATCCGTGCCGCGTCCTTCTCTAAAATAGTCGGTGGTTATCTCATATTCGCCCGACTCGGAGCAAACCCACTTGGTTCCGCTCTCGTCCTTATATGAGCGTGTGATAACATCCACGGTATTACTAACCATAAATGCGGAGTAGAATCCAAGTCCGAAGTGACCGATAATACCGTCCGCGCTGCCGTCACTGTTCTCGCCTTCATACTTCTCGATGAATTCAAGCGCACCCGAGAGCGCTATCTGGCAAATGTAACGGCGAAGCTCGTCCTCGGTCATACCGATACCGTTATCGGAAACGGTGAGCGTTTTTGCCGCTTTGTCGATAGTTACGGTTATTTTATATTTAGGTTCATCCTCGAGAGTCACCTCTCCGAGCGAAGAAAGACGCTTTAATTTCGTTACCGCGTCGCAAGCGTTGGAAACTATCTCGCGCAGGAATATCTCCTTTTCGGAGTAGAGCCATTTTTTGATAATGGGAAATATGTGTTCAATTTCGACGGAAATACCGCCTTTGGTGGTGTTTTCAGACATGCTTGATACCTCGTAATTTTAATGCTATTATTAGGAGTATATATTATACACCATTATATATTTTATCAAAAATACTGCCCGATGTCAAGAGAATATGCCCTTTTAACGGATTATTAACGCATGGACGCCATAAATAGGAAGCACCATTGGCCTTAGCCACGGTGCTCCCTGTTTCAGGAGTTTATAAATCAGTAGGAAATGACGGATTTATCGGTATAATACTAGCCATATCTGCAGTTACCAATCTTGCATTTTTAAATAAGAGCGTTAACGTTAAAAAATTTTGTTTTGATATTGAAATATCATGCCATTTATTGTATAATAAAAGTAGAGAGCAATTCAATACATGATATTGCCCTGTTTTGATACAATTTGGCTTTTGTTTTGAGATTGAGGCGAGATTTTCACAAAATTTTAGGTAAGAAAATATCTAAATCAATAGGGAAGTGCTTATACCATGTCTAAACGAAACTCTAAAACAGATGACAGAGCCGATGCGTTAAATGGCCCACGCGCTATAGATTCAAATTATGAGTCGCATGTGGTTCCTGACCTTGCACATCCGTATATATGCCATTTTAGGCACATTTTCTTTATGCCTCATTGGCATGAGAATATGGAGATACTGTATTTTAACGGCAGCGGAAGCGTGATATGCGATCGTATGTCGTATGAAGTAAAGGCTGGGGATATTGCGGTTATTTCATCGAATATGCTGCATTCTGTACCCGCGTGCGCCGATACTACGCACGACTGCCTTATCATTGACAGTACATTTTTGGCTAAAAACAATATTAACGTGTCAGCACTTAAATTCGAGTGTATAGTACGAGATGCGGCGATATCTGAGCTTTTTCGCAGTGTTATGGTGGAGATAGTTCGCGCATATAAGGGCGAAGAGTACGGAGCGGCCGCAGTGAAAGCGGCGATTCTTACGCTTGTGGTACAACTTTGTCGTAACTATTCAGTGGAAGAAAACGCGGAATATGGACGCAGTGATGCTGTAAAGCGCGCGCTTGCTTACATAAAATCGCATTACAGTGAGCCACTCAGCGTAGATATGATAGCGGGAAAAGTTAATATAAGCAAATTTTATTTCTGTCGGGAATTTCGACGTGAAACGGGATTTACTGTTATACGGTATATAAATAATCTGCGATGCCGCGAGGCGGAGAAATTACTCCGCGCAGGGAAGCATACAGTGAGTGAGGCGGCACGTGCATGCGGCTTTGAAAATTTGTCTTATTTCACTCGTACTTATAAATCGATAATAGGCGTTCCACCAAGCCAGACGAATGTCTAGAACGGAATTGTCGGAAATAGTGGAGAAAAAGCGCGAATACTGTTGACAAACGGATGTTTTTTTGGTACAATGCTTAATGTAAAATATATATTTTTGGAGGTTTTATCATGGCAAAGATTAAGGATAAAATAAATGCAAAGAAGGAGAAGATTACGTTCTTCTCTGATTTTAAGGCATTCATCACCAAGGGCAACGTACTCGACATGGCGGTCGGTGTTGTTGTAGGTGCTGCGTTCAACGCTATCGTAACCGGGCTTGTTAATAATATTATCAATCCTGTGGTTGCATATTTAACCGACGGTGTCGCTATTAACGAACTCAAGTGGGTTATACGTGAAGCTATCGCGGCAAACGAAGAAGCAGGTATTGCTGAAGTGGCAGAGATTGCAGTAACATACGGTGCTTGGATTCAGACTATTGTAGATTTCTTTATTATCGCTCTCAGCGTATTTGTTGCAGTTCGCGTTATAAAGAATATGGAGCGCAAGTTAAATGCAAAGCAGATTGCTAAGGCTGAGGTTGAAGCAGCTGAAAAGAAGGCTGCCGAAGATAAGGCAGCTGCCGAGACAGCTGCGGCGGCAGAAGCAAAGGCTACTGCTGAAAAGGCTGCTCTCGATGAGTTCTACGCTAACATTCGCGAAATCAGAGATTCTCTTAAAAAATAAGTACATAATAAAGGCAAGTACATAATAAAGGCCCGACACCATGTGGTGACGGGCCTTTTGCATATTATTTTGCTGTGCTGTGTCATTGAAGCCGGATTTCACGCATATAGTTGTATGGCAACGACTATTTGCAGAGGTGAGTGACTTGTATTACGACAGCGACGAGCGACCAAAACGGCTTGCGGCGTATCTGATAGATGAAAAAAGCACGGTGCGAAGTACCGCTGCCGTGTTTGGGATAAGTAAATCGACCGTACATAAGGACGTTTCTGTGAGGCTTGCGAGGATAGACCCCTCGCTTTACGCCGAGGTGCAGAAGGTGCTCGAAGCAAACCGCTTGGAGCGTCATATACGTGGCGGGAATGCTACAAAGCGCAAATACGCGCTGGAAAAAGAAATGAAAGCCACCAAGGCATACAGCGAAGAAATCGAGGGAGCGTGAAAACGCTCCTTTTTCTGTTGAGAGCTTTACTTTTTCGCTCTTTTGAGGTATAATATATTTATCAAAGGTTAAGGCGGTATCATATATTGACTGACAAATACGCTATACTCAAAAAATACTACGGCTATACCTCATTCCGTGAGGGACAGGAGCCGATAATTGATAATATACTTGCAGGACGCGACGTGCTTGCGGTTATGCCGACGGGCGCCGGTAAATCCATATGCTATCAGATACCGGCAATGATTATGGGCGGAATAACGCTCGTTATCTCGCCGCTTATCTCGCTTATGAAGGATCAGGTCAGCTCGCTTAATCAGAACGGTATCCGCGCGGCATACCTTAACAGCTCGCTTACACCAAGGCAGTATGGTTTAGCACTTGCGAACGTACGTGCAGGCGTTTATAAAATCATATACGTTGCGCCGGAAAGACTTATGACGGACGGCTTTCTTGAGCTTGTACGCGATATGGATATCTCGCTCGTCGCTGTCGACGAGGCGCACTGTGTTTCACAGTGGGGACACGATTTCAGACCGAGTTATACAAATATTGCGGATTTTGTAGAATCGTTTGCGCATCGCCCCGTGGTTGCGGCGTTTACAGCAACTGCGACTGAGCAAGTTAAAGATGATATATGCAAGCTTCTGCAGCTTAAATCGCCGTGGGAGATAAGCACAGGATTTGACCGACCTAACTTATATTTCGGTGTTACGGACACGTCAGCAAAGCTTGAATATATCCGCTCTTATTTAACCGAAAATCCCGACAAATCGGGCATTATTTACGCCATGACGCGAAAGAACGTTGAAAAGGTATATACATATCTCGATGAACTAGGTTATCCTGTGACTTACTATCACGCGGGACTTGCAGACGAGGATCGTGCGCACAATCAGGATGCATTTCTTAGCGATGCGAAGCCGATAATTGTTGCCACGAACGCGTTTGGAATGGGTATAGACAAGCCTGACGTGCAGTTTATCATTCACTTTAATATTCCGCTGTCAATGGAAGCATACTATCAGGAAGCGGGCCGCGCGGGACGTGACGGAAGCGAAGCAGATTGCATACTGCTTTATTCTGATGCCGACAGACATACCGCAAAATTTCTTATAGAAAATTCCACGCCCGAAGAGGCATTTGACCCCTGCGAGCTTGAGAATCTTAAAAATAAAAGATACCACAAGCTTGACCAGATGATTGCTTACTGCAGAACTACCGATTGTCTGCGCTCTTATATTTTAAATTATTTCGGACAGCGCACAGAGTCAGAGCAGTGCGGCAAGTGTACGTCCTGCAGAGAGGATTTCGAAGTGTACGATGCCACAGATATTGTACGAGCAATTCGTCTTGCCGTGGACGTTACGGGTGAACGGTACGGAGCGGCATTCATCGCTGATTATCTGCACGGAATTGACGACGGACGTATGTCAGCGGTGGGCTTTACGTACGAGCGAGGATTCGGAATGCTTGAGCGTGTCTCCACTACGGTTATACGTGATGTTATTTCGCGTATGGTGGAATCGGGAATGCTTACTCGAAGTTCAGGACAGTATCCGACACTTTCGATAACACCCGAGCTTGAAGAATTTATTGCATCGGGTAAGCTTCTCACACTCAAAAAGCGACGTGCGAACGTTTCGAAAAACGGCAAGGGCAAAAAGCAGAACTTTGATATGCGTGACGAACGTATCGATACCGAACTTTATGAGCGGCTTCGCAAGTTCCGCCGCGAAATGGCAGAGCGCAAGGGAGTGCCTGCGTACGTGATTTTCACCGATATGACACTTCGTAATATCGCTATTGCAAGGCCGAAAAATATGTTCGAGCTTATGAACGTACACGGTATAGGTATGGACAAGGCACAAAAATACGGCACGGCGATTATAAATATCGTTAGAGAATGCGGACGGTAAATAATAATTTTTATCCCTCGGGCATTTGCCCGGGGGATTTTTGTTTTTATAAATTTTTTGTTTTTTCTTGGATATAATATAGGTGAAATAATCTTTCTCCGCGGTATTTTTTTGATACTTACCGAATATCTATATCCCAAGGAAAGGAATGATTATAAATATGTATAAGAAAAAAGAATGTGTTGCGATGTTACTTGCCGGCGGACAGGGAAGCAGACTCTATACGCTTACCGGCAAGACCGCAAAGCCTGCAGTCCCATTTGGTGCGAAGTACCGTATCATTGATTTTACGCTCTCGAATTGCGTAAATTCGGGCATTGATACAGTTGGCGTGCTTACACAGTATCAGCCACTTGTTTTAAATGAATATATCGGAAACGGACAGCCTTGGGATCTTGACAGAATGAACGGGGGCATTATGGTATTGCCGCCATATCAGGGCAAGGACTCCGCGGATTGGTACCGCGGTACGGCAAACGCAATATATCAGAACCTCAATTTTATCGACCGATATGAGCCTGAATACGTACTTGTCCTCTCTGGCGACCATATTTATAAAATGGATTACAGCAAGATGCTCGATTACCACAAAAAGACTGGTGCGGCGGCTACCATAGCCGTTATAAACGTGCCGCTCGAGCAGGCGAACCGTTTTGGTATAATGAATACCGATAAAGACGGGCGTATTGTGGAGTTTGAGGAAAAACCGCAGCATCCCAAAAGCACGAAGGCTTCTATGGGAATATACATTTTTAACAAGAAACTGCTGGCGCATTATCTCGTTAAGGATGAAAATGACCCTGACTCGTCAAACGATTTTGGAAAGAATATAATCCCGTCAATGCTTGAGTGCGGTGAAAAAATGTATGCGTATGAGTTCAGTGGATATTGGAAAGACGTTGGTACTATAGACAGTCTTTGGCAGGCTAACATGGATCTGCTTGGTGAAGATCCTGTGTTTGATATTTTCAGCTCGGATTTTCGTATATATTCCAGAAATCTTATCCGAGCGCCGCATCATATTGGAGATAGCGCAAATGTAAAAAATTCAATTGTTACAGAGGGCTGTGAAGTACACGGACGAGTTGAAAATTCAGTGCTTTTTGGTGGAGTAAAGGTTGAAAAAGGCGCATGTGTGCAAGGCTCGATAATTATGAGCGATACTGTTATAAAAGAAGGCGCATCTGTAAAATACAGCATAGTCGATTCAGGCGTACAAATAGGCGACGGCGCTGTGATAGGCGGCGATAACAGCGAAAATATAACTCTCGTCGGCTCTGGTATACGTATACCTAGAGGCGTACTAATTCCCGCCGGAGATATGGTGGACGATGAGTATATTATAAATCTAAAGAATAATGAAAAAGAGGTGCAAAAGTGAGCGTACAGGGTATAATTTTTTCAAACCTTCACGATAAAAATATCGCGGAGCTTACGCGCAGACGTACGATGGCATCGGTACCGTACGCCTGCCGTTATCGCCTTATAGATTTTGCGCTTTCGAATATGGTAAACTCGGGCATAT
Organism: Candidatus Flemingiibacterium sp.; assembly: GCA_045579105.1. Lineage (GTDB taxonomy): Bacteria > Bacillota > Clostridia > Oscillospirales > CAG-272 > Flemingiibacterium. The sequence continues at coordinate 32,424 of JAZNLM010000031.1, read as the reverse complement.
CTTCGATAAGTGTTATAACGCACTACAACTACCAGTCGCTTATGGATCATATCGGCTCGGGTAAGGATTGGGATCTTGCGCGCCGTTCTGGCGGTATAAAGATGTTACCGCCGCACGTAACCGCGTTTTCAAATACTCAGAACGCGCTTTACAACACGCGCCTTGAGGCACTTAAAAGTGTAAACTATTCTATCTCACGCTTTACTGCCGATTATGTTGTGCTCTCCGACTGTGACGTAATATGCAACATTGACCTTAACGATATGATAAGCGATCATATCGAAAACGGGGCAGATATCACTATCGCGGTCAAGCGTATGCTTTTAACCCGCGAAAACTGTAACAAAAATGTTATAATCGACTCGGATGGCTCCGGGCGCATAACCGACGTGAGCGCATTTCCTACGAATGTGACGGGATACTGCGACGTTGATTTAAACATTCTTGTTATCAACCGTGAGTATCTGCAGTCGGTAGTCCTTGATGCTCTATCCCACGGATATACGAGTTTTAACCGTGATGTACTATCTCGCGGTGCTGCGCGTCGAAACTACCGTATATACAAATACGACGGTTATTTTGCGACGATAAACTCCATGGAGGATTATTATATGCACTCTATGGAGCTTCTTGGCGACAGCGAGGCAAGAAAACAGCTTTTCTGCGTAAAAAATCGCCCGGTTTACACGAAGATACGCAATTCCGCACCCGCAAAATACAGTGCCGATGCGAGAGTATCAAACTCACTTATTGCGGACGGATGTATCATCGATGGAAACGTGGAGAACTCGATCCTTTTCAGAGGCGTTAAAGTAGGTAAGGGGACAACGGTTAAAAATTCCATACTGTTTCAGGACACGGTGACGGGTGAAAATGTATTCTTAAATGCCGTTATCTCGGATAAAAATGTGGTAATACGCGATGGACGGCATCTATCGGGGCACGAAACACAGCCGTTCTTTATCGAGAAAGGCAAGATGATTTAAGGATGTTAATAAAATGTTAGTATATAATTCTCATAAATTTATTTTGGAAAAAGCAAAATATGAAAAGCGGTCACTTCATCTTGGTGACTGCACAGAGTGCACAGATTTCTTCACAAACGATGCGCTATGGCTCTTTTGTCGTGTGCCGCGCGAGCTTTGTGCACTTGGAGCGAGAGTTGAGCTTTACAGACAAGATGATATGTCCACGCGAAGTCTAAGAGCAAAGCGTTGTGAGCTTGACACAAAGTGTGATATTTTTGCCGTTCATTTAATGCTTTCCGATATATGCGTATCAGATCGTGGTGGAGAGTTTCTATACGCCTTTGTATTTGAAACGCCGTATGGTATACTGTATGCCTCGGGTGACGGATGCATAGAGCGTGAGCGCGAGATGGTTATATTTGAGCGCATCAGGGTACATGCTCCGTCAATACGTGATGGTGAATGTATACAAAATGAAACTCGATAAATTGGTTAAATGACCAAAAATCGGTGATTTATTAAACTTCTCTTCAAATTCGCGCGAATTTATGGTATAATTATTCCGTTAGAAACTGTATTTTTACAGCAAATCAAACGGAGGACAATTATTATGAAAATGCGCGTGCTTTACGCAACCGGCAAAAAGAAGCTCATAAACATTGCCGAAATCATTACGAACAACTATGCAACCGAAAAGACAAACTGCATGGATAAGATTCCGCCTGCATACTCCTGCGACAATATGCGTCTGGTTGTTATTTTAGCAACCGTGGGCAAGGATGCTCCGAATTCGCTCGTTCTTTTCTGTAAGGAGCTTACAAAAGCGAGAACAGCTAATGTTGCCTTCGTTATTGACGGTCCTGCAGAGGGCGCCAGGGTGCTTCTCGACGCTGTTCGAGAGGCAGGCTCTAATGCTATTGACGACGTTCTCTACATCAAGGGCGGACTTCCGTTCCTTGGCGGAGTAAAGGATGAAGAAAAGGCTGCGGTTACCGCTTGGATGGATAAAATTTCCGTAAATCTCGCGTAAAAGCATAAATAAAAGATGCCCGTCAAGGAAGCCTTGACGGGCTGATTTTTTTGTTTATTCGGTTATTTCTGCGCCGCCCCATTCAACCACGGTGAAGCCGATTCGCTCGGGTGTGGTAAACTCTTGCGCTTCGATTTCGACAGGTTCGGTAAGTGCACTCCATGCCATAAAGACGCGTATTACTGTGTCGGGTGCAGGGGTTATATCGAGTATGGCGTTATCGGTATATGACTCGGTCTGGAAGGAGATGAGGTTATACTTATTTGCCTCCATTTGTGGGAGCCAATATATGATAAATTCGTTTGCCTCTCGTTCAGTAAGACCGAGCTTTGCTAGTGTGTCCTCTAAAAATGTCGCAGTATCTTCACCACGTACCACATTTCCGGCGGTAAGGTCATATTCTACGTTACTTTTACCTTCCCAATATAGGCAATAGTATTTGCGGCCACTTTCATCCGTAAGTGTGCAGTCAGGCTCGGCGGTGACTCGCCAGCCGTCAGTGTAGGTCGGATAGGTGGATGTGAGTGTGCCTTTAAAGTCGATCTTTACCGTGACATCGGTTACTTCTTCTGGGTAAAGGTAGATGACGGGCTTTTCTGCGCGGATGGGTTCAAATGGGTTTCGTGGATTCTCCCAATCGCAGGAGAAAAGTGTTGCTACAAGCAAAACAAGCGTTAAAATAGCGAGAAATTTTTTCATAAATAGGGTGCCCTCCTTTTTGTTGGTGTTGTTTAGACGAAGGAAAGTTAAAAAAGTTCCACCGAAATGAAAAAACCGCAGATTTTCTGCGGCTTTTCTCTTTATTCTTCGTCGGACTTCTTTTCGTCCTTTTTGAATTTGTCTTTTTTCTTCAAGCTGAATTTGTTTTCCGTGCCGTTCCAAAGACGCTTCAGATTCTCTCGGTGAAGCCATATGACAAGGATTGTGTTAAGCACTGAAACTATAGCAGGAACAGCACCCTCGGGCATGCCGTTGAGAAATGCGTACATACGGTTGAGAAGTATTGGGTAGAGCATCATACCGATTACCGAGCCAAGCGAAAGATACTTGGTCGATGCGACGAGAAGTGCGAATATAGCGAAGAGAATAAGGAAAACTATCGGCTCAAGGCAGAGAAGTGTGGTCGCTGTCACCACAATGCCTTTGCCGCCCTTGAAGCCGTAGTAGCACGGGAAGGAGTGACCGATAACGCAGAAAAATCCAGCTATGTACGCGCCGGCCTCACCTGCGAGCAGCATACCGATAACTACAGAGAGCATAGCCTTTGCCATATCGCCGAGCAACGTGAACGCGGCGGCGGCTTTTCCGTAGGTGCGAAGCATATTTGTCATACCTGCGTTACCGCTTCCGTACGTGCGGATATCTTCCTTGAATTTATATTTGGAAATAATTATCGCAAAGTTAAGTCCGCCAAGGAAATAAGCAGCAACTGCCCCAATGGCGCAGAGTGCCATGATTATCCAAAGAGAAATTCCGTCTGCTTCTCCGGCAATCAAGCGCGGTATAAGACCGTTATAAAGTATATCGTTCCAGTTCATTATTCCTTATCTCCCTTCTGGCGCACGATAATCTTTATCGGTGTGCCTCTGAAGCCGAAAACTTCACGAAGCTGATTTTCGATATAACGCTGATAGGAATAGTGGAAAAGCTCTGCGCTGTTACAAAATATTACGAAGGTGGGCGGGCACGAGCTTATCTGCGTCATATAGTAAATCTTAAGACGTCTGCCTTTGTCTGACGGCGGCTGTACACGCGCCATAGCATCGTTTAAAACGTCGTTGAGCATACCCGTAGCGATACGAGTGCAGTTCTGGTTGTAGACGTAGTTTATAAGCTCGAAAAGCTTTCCAACACGCTGCCCTGTCTTTGCGGAAACATAGAGTGTCGGCGCGTAGGTCATATACGAAAGTGCGGTGTAGACCTTTTTATCGTATTCGACGGTGTTCTTATCTTCGGTTTCGAGCGTATCCCACTTGTTTATAACAATAATACAAGCCTTGCCCGACTCGTGAGCGATACCTGCAATCTTTTCGTCCTGCTCAGTAACGCCTTCATTTGCGTCAACCATTATTACGCACACGTTTGCGCGCTCGACAGCCATCTTTGCGCGAAGCACGCTGAATTTTTCAATTCTGTCCTCTACCTTCGACTGACGGCGTATACCTGCGGTGTCAATGAATACGTATTTGCCGTATTCGTTCTCTACGCGCGTGTCAACAGCATCGCGAGTCGTGCCGGGAATATTTGAAACGATGAGGCGGTCCTCGCCTAGAATTTTGTTTATGATAGAGCTTTTACCGGCGTTAGGCTTACCGATAACAGCAACCTTTATAAGGTCGGAATCGTCCTCACGCTCCTCATCAGCAGGGCAGAGTTCAAGTACGCGGTCAAGAAGGTCGCCCGAGCCGGTGCCGTGAACACTCGAAAGCTGAATCGGCTCGCCGTCGATGCCAAGCTCATAGAACTCGTAAAACTCCATAGGTGGTGCGCCGATTGAGTCGCATTTGTTTACCGCAAGAATGAGTGGCTTCTGGCTCTTTATGAGCATAGTCGCAATGTCGCGGTCGGCGGCAGTAAGACCGGTGGTGACGTCTACCATAAACACGATAACGTCCGCCGTTTCTACGGCAATCTCAGCCTGTGTTTTCATCTGTTTTAGTATAATATCGTCAGTCTTCGGCTCGATACCACCCGTGTCAACGAGTATCATCGCGCGGCCGTTCCACTCGATTTCGTAGTAGATACGGTCACGTGTAACGCCGGGCGTGTCCTCGACGATTGAGATGCGCTCACCTGCGAGCTTATTGAAAAGTGTACTTTTGCCGACGTTAGGACGTCCGACAATCGCTATAACCGGTTTTGACATTTATATTACCCCTTTCAATTATAGAGTATCTTCGATATGAAATCCGCGCCGTTTGTGTCACAGACGGATATCTGAACGCCAAGCTTTTCGGTGAGTTCTTCAAGTGTTACCGAATCGAGAAGCATATCAGCCTCAGCGCGAAGCATTACAGACGGTATAAGTAGGCGCTCACCAAGGTCTTTGTCCTTAAGCTGTGCTATAAGGTCGCGACCTGTGATGAGTCCGGCGACGGTGATATTTTTTCCGAAAAAGTTGTTTTTAATGCTGTAAACATGTACTCGCAGTGCCGGGACGCGCCGCATAAGCTCGTCTGCGAGCGATTTTATAAATTCATAAGCCGCCTCGCCCGTTGCCACTGAAAGCTCACGCTGTTTTGTAAGGTCGTATTCGGAGAGAAAATCAAGCTCATCGTCAAATTCGCATTTCATCGAGCGTATCATACCGACGCCGTTTTCAATCTGCGGATAGCCTTCGTAGTAATCCTCATCGGGAAGATCTCTGCAGCATGAGAGATACATTTCGTCAGAGCAGAAGAAGAGCCTTGAACCGTATTTTTCCATACATTCATTTGCGAATGCATCGACTGTGTCGATAACTTTCGCAGTTTCTTCGGGAGTGAACGGCTCGAGTGGGTAGAGCCCGTTGCGATAGTCTGTGATACCGGCAGGAACTATCGAAACACCGATAAGCTGCGGAACAAGTCCCACTAAATCGCTCATAGAGCGGATAAGCTCCTCGCCGTCGTTAAGCCCCTTGCACAGGACAATCTGACAGTTAAGCGATATTCCAGCATCTGCAAAGCGTTTCATATATGAGAGCACATCGCCCGCGCGCTTGTTTTTCATCATCTTAACGCGAAGCTCGGGATTTGTGGTGTGTACCGATATGTTTATTGGGGATGTTTTCATTTCAATGATACGCTCAACATCCTCGTCGGTTAGGTTTGTCAGCGTGATGTAGTTGCCCATTAAGAAGGATAAACGCGAGTCGTCGTCCTTAAAGTAGAGCGTGTCGCGCATACCCTTTGGCAGCTGGTCGATAAAGCAGAACACGCACTTGTTGCGGCAGGAATGCTTTTTATCCATAAGGTAGGTGTCAAAGCAAAGTCCTATGTCATCGTATTCGCCCTTTTTGATTGTGACATCTACGATATCCGGACCGCGGTGCAGTTTAAGTACGACTTCTTTTTCAGACAGACGGAAACGGTAGTCAAGCACGTCGCGTATGTCGTGTGAGTTTATTGATAATAGTACATCACCGGCTTTTATACCGTGCTTTTCGGCAAGTGAGGCGCGTTCAACGCCGCATATCGTTACCATACCGTTCGTCCTTTCTGTAGTTTAGTCAGTCAAGCTCCACAAAGTTTACCGCGTGTTTTGTTGCGGGAATGACCTTTTTAAGCAAGTCGCTTGTTTTAAAGCGCAGGCTTGACGTGTTAATACACGGGTGACAGCCGAAATATTCGTCTGCAACCACGTCGCGGTCAATGTAAAGCGTGATGTTATTTTCAGTGTCGTTCATAAGACCAAGCACCGAGAGTGAGCCGGGAGTTATGTCGAGGAATTTTTCCATAAATTCGGGTGGTGCAAACGAAAGGCGCGATGAACCGATTTTCTTGGAAAAATCCTTTGTTACGAATTGCTTTTCACCCGACATCAAAAGCATATAAAATCTGGTTTTCTGCTGATTGCAGAGAAGTAAGTTCTTGCATATCTTTACGCCGAGTATCGCTTTAGCCTCGGCACACTGCTCCATTGTGTCAGCCGCTTCGTGGTCGACACGGGTGTATTCAACGCCGAGTTTTTCGAGCAGGTCATAAGAGCGCATTTCCTTTGGTAGGCGCTCGTCTGTCGGGCGGGAAGTGTAAAGAGTGGGATCAATGTACATATTACTTTTCCTTTGGTTTGCAAAAATAAACTATTGCAAGCGTTATTGCCGCGCCGAAGAGTACGTCCGAGAGAAAGTGCGCGCCGACGACTACGCGTGAGAGCGCAACAAGCACTATCCAAACGGACAGGAGTACCGCCGCAATCGGCTTGACAAGCTTATACTTTTCGGGAATAAATTTAAAATAGTAAATCAGCGAGAGAATAACGGTCGCGTTTGCGGTATGGCCGGAAGGGAAGGAAAAATATCCCGTGAAGCCTTGCGGTAAATACCACGGCGTGTATGCCATATATCCGCCGCCCAGTGTAAGCTGTCGCGGACGTACGCGCCCCCAAACGAGCTTTAATACCCAGATTATAACAAACGTGAGTATTGCCGCAATTACGCATCTCCACGCAGTGAGAAAATACTTTTTAAGTGTCGCTTCTTTCATAAAGAGCGCAAGGGCTATAAAGACAAATGCGATAATCAGCGCAGATGCGACAGAGTAAAGCACAGCTATCGGAGAAAGTGAACGGTCTCTGTATTCTGCAAGATAATCTGCTATTTTAATTATCGCATACACAGACGTTCCGACACAGCCGATAAGCGTGAGCACCGCAAGTGTAATGCCGCGTGAACGCTTTTCATCACAGCGCCAAAAGTATGCCGCCATAAGCGCAAGGTTTAATGATGTAAACAGTATCGCCGGCGGCTCGCCTGCAACTTCGAGCGCTCTCCCGAAAATTGAGTGACTGTCGGCTATGGCGAGGGTTATATCAAGGTCGTATATGCTGGCAAGCACTACCGCCGCAAGCCATATGAGCGCGCCGATGCATACAAAAATTTTATTTTTCGTTATCTTCATCATATAAACTGCGGACGAGGGAACGCGAATTCCGTGTCCTCTCGTCCTCCGGGTTTTGTTTTTACAGACCGAGTACAGCCGCACCGATAATACCGGCATCGTTTCCGAGTTCGGCAATCTTAAGCTCGGTAATCTTGCCACCGGCCTGCTCTATACCGTAAGTTTCCTTGTCGAGTATAGCGCGAAGGGGCGTGGTGAGATATTCCTTCTCGTTGCAGATACCGCCGCCGATAACGAGCACTTCTGGCTGGAATATGTTAACCATGTTTGTAAGACCGCAACCAAGATAGGATATGTACATATCAACGACTTCCTTGGCAGCCGTATCACCCTTCTTCATAGCCGCGAATGCGGTCTTGCCGCTTACCTTGCCGTCTTCTGCAACAAGGGCGGTCATCATGGTATCTCTGCCCGACTTTGCGCACGCGTCGAGTTTCTCTTTTGTAATCTTGATAAGCGCAGTTGCAGAGCTGTACGCTTCAAAGCAACCCTTACGTCCGCATGTGCAAGGTCTGCCGTCCTTCTCGATAACGATGTGACCAAGCTCTGCGCCGGCATAGTTGAAACCGGAGTAAATCTTGCCGTCGATAATGATGCCGCCGCCAACACCTGTGCCGAGGGTTATCATAATTGCGCTTTTCTTGCCGCGTGCCGCACCTGCGAAAACTTCGCCGAGTGCCGCCGCATTTGCATCGTTGTCGAGGTATACCTTTTTAACAGGAATAAAGCTCTTTAAAATATCTGCAATTGCGAACTGCTCAAATGGAAGGTTGTTTGCGTAAAGCACCACGCCGGTTTTGGGATTAACTGAGCCGGGAGCCGCGATACCAACGTATTCGATGTCGTCAAAGGTAAGACCAGCCTCGTCAACGAGTTTCGAGCAGAGATCCGCCATATCCTTGATAATAAGCTTTGGATCACGCTGTGCCTTGGTGGGGACGCTGCCTTTTTTGACCATTTTATAGTTAGAGTCTACGATACCAATGGCGATATTAGTTCCGCCAAGGTCAACGCCTATATAATACATAATTTCAAGCATTCCTTTCAAGGTAAAAGAATATAATAATATACAACAATATTATAATATATTTATGAGCCGATGTCAAGAGCTTTGAGGCTCTTATTGGTATTTTATAGAGGTTTTTATTCGCTTTGTCTTGACAAAATTTTATTAGGAGAGTAAAATATATTACAGTAAAACATCGCTAAGGGAGATTTTTATGAAAGTATTACTTATAAACGGAAGTCCGCATGAGCACGGTTGTACTTACACTGCACTTTCAGAGGTTGCTTCTCAGCTTTCAAAGAACGGAGTTGATTCGGAGATACTCTGGCTTGGCACAGAGCCGATAAAGAGCTGTATGGGCTGCGGTGGCTGTTACAGAGCCGGTAAAACACACTGCGTTTACACGGGTGATGTAGTTGAAGCGGCACAGAAGAAAATGGACGAATGTGACGGTATCATCGTCGGTTCCCCCGTACATTATGCGGGAGCATCGGGGCAGATAACGAGCTTCATGGGAAGATTTTTCTATAGCTATTCGTCACAAATGCAGAACAAGCCCGGTGCGGCTGTTGTATCCTGCAGGCGCGGCGGCGCATCTGCGGCATTTGAATCGCTCAACAAGTTTTTCCAGATATGCAATATGCCGCTTGTACCCTCGCAGTATTGGAATCAGGTACACGGCAACACGCCCGAGGAAGTAAAGGCAGACCTTGAGGGTATGCAGACCATGCGCACGCTTGCCGACAATATGGCATGGCTTCTTAAATCGATTGAAGCAGGCAAAGCGGCAGGTGTTACAGTTCCCGAGCGTGAACCGAAGGCGCGTACCAATTTTATTAGATTATAAAACATTAAGAAAAAGCCGTCCGTTCGGACGGCTTTAATTTTATTTGTTTTGAATAGGTTTTTTTAAGTGCAGAATTAGGCCAACGATTATCGAAGCGACACCCATTCCGACTGCCATACCGAGCGCAACGCTTACAGCGGTTTTTCCATAAAGAAAGAATTTTTCCTCGTTGTAGAAAAGTAGGTTATAAACCGTGCGGTAAAGTGCTCCGCCGGGCATTATAGGTATCGCGCTGGGTAATAGGAACGTTACAGCCGGCGCATGTATGATACGTGCGAGTGCTTCTGAATAAAGTGTCATAAACATTGCGGCAAGCAGTGAAGCGATGAGCACGTCACTGTTAAGCTGCATAACAAGCTCGTAAACGGTGTAGGTGAACAGTCCGCCAAGGACTGCCCACAGCATCCTTTTCCTACCGACTCGGTATATCATAGCGAATGATACGGTGCCGAGTATTGCCATCATGAGTCTTACGATAATTGCTAAAAATTCAGGCATCAAAGCGTTGCCTGTAGTGTTCAGACCGCTACCAACTAAAAGAAGCGCGAGTGCGAAGCCGAGCGCCATCATAACGGCGGTGATTACCGCCTGAACGACTTTTATTGTACCCGTGAGAGTGTCACCGCTGAGTAGGTCACGCATAGCACTGCCAAACGAAAGTCCGGGAATGAGTAGCATTATAGTACCGATGATTATCATATCGAGGTTGTCGCCAAAACCCATTCTTACAAAGAGACATGAGAGTGTTCCCGCAACAAAGGACACAAGCGCGGTCTTAACCATTTTATTGACATGCTCAATGTGTACCTTCTCAAAAAGTGACATAACTATACCAATACAACCCGAGGCCATTCCGTCGAGAAGACATCCGCCAAAAAATATGGCAAAGCTTGCCGCCGCCAGAAAATAAGCGATTGCCGTGAGGTAAAAGGGATAAACACGCTCCTTCTTAATCTCGCGAATTTTTTCGTCGACTACAGATATCTCCGGAGTGGTTTCAGATATTTTGCGCGAGAGTGCATTATACATCTCAAGCTTTGTTATGTTGTTACTGGTGTCAATTATGCGCCTTGACTGCGTTGAGTAGGTCCCGTCCGGCATATAGATAGCCACAAGGATGAGCGAGTGTATAGTAAAAACATCAACGTGTGCCACACCGTATGCACGGGTTATCTTTTCTATTGCAATCTCAACTCGGTGCACGTCCGCCCCGTTTGTGAGAAGGCCTTCGCCGATGTCAAGCGCTATTCGAAGAATATTATCCGCCGCATTGCCGATGTATGGAGTTAATTCGGGAAGCTCCGGCGTACTTACATTATTCAAGCTAAAGTCTCCTTTTCAAGGATATATGGTAAGTATAGCATATCGGCACGGGTTTGTCAATAAAAAACTCGCCGCGATTTCGCGACAAGTTTCATTTGCTATTTTATCTTCCGTAGATCATCGTTATCTTGAAGAATATTGTGGCGATAAGTGAACGGAAAGCGAGCTTTAGGGGATTGAGCATTATCGTAGAATTGAGATCGCCCATATATTACAGAGTTGGCTACTGTGCACTGCATATCCTTTTCTGTCCAACTGCTCATACGCGAAATGTTCGCATAGAGATAAAGAGTAAGCTGTGTGTCGTACGGAGTTTCCTTATAATCAATGAAACGTGCTATTATCGCACACGCCTGCTCAATTATGATATTGTTATCTACTCCAAAGGTACAGCTGCTGTTACCTTTGATTGTTGTCCAAGACTCAATATTGGTGTATATTTAAGATTAAGATTAGAACATTCATATTCAAATTTTGGGCATGGGATTTAAGAAAATAAAAAAATTAAAAAAACTCTTGACAAGCGGCGAAAAGAGTGTTAAAATGAATTAACGCGATAAAATTCGCGCGGAAAATGCGATGACCGGGAAACGGCTTTGCCGTGACGTTATCACAAGACCACAGAGAGTTGCCGTTTGGTGAGAGGCGCGGTCTGACGGATATCGGAATTACTTCCCGAGAGCAGCGGCCCGAAACCATAGTAGGCGTCGACGGTATGTCCCCGTTATGGACACAGAGTATCGGCCTTTTGCTTGTACTTGGCGAGGCTTGCGTTGTGAAACGCAAGCGAACAGAGGTGGTATCACGGGAAATCTCGTCCTCTGCAGTAAAGCTGCGGAAGGGCGATTTTTGTTTTGATTGCGTTCTTCCGACAGAAAGAAAGGGGAAATTTTTATGCTAGCAAAAATTCTTATGATTCTGATTTTTTTCGCCATTACTGTTGGTGTTGGAGTGTATTGCCGCAAGAAGGCAACTGACGTTAACGGTTTCGTGCTCGGCGGACGTTCAGTGGGACCGTGGCTTACCGCGTTTGCTTACGGCACATCCTACTTCTCGGCGGTAGTCTTTGTCGGATACGCGGGACAGTTCGGCTGGAAATACGGTATGTCCGCGACTTGGATAGGTATTGGCAATGCGATTATCGGAAGTCTGCTGGCTTGGGTAGTACTTGGCAGACGCACCCGTGTTATGACGCATCATCTCGGTGCAAAGACTATGCCCGAGTTTTTTGAAAGACGCTTTGGTTCAAAATGGCTTAAGATAGCCGCGGCGCTTATTACGTTTATATTCCTTATCCCCTATACCGCATCGGTTTACAACGGGTTGTCCAGACTTTTTAGCATGGCTTTCCCGTTTATCACATATGATGTGTGCGTTGTTGTTATGGCGGCGCGTACAGGCGTCTACGTAATTATCGGCGGATACGTTGCAACTGCCCTTAACGACTTTATTCAGGGTATCATAATGATAGTAGGTATAATCGCCGTTATAGGCTCCGTACTTGCAGGTCAGGGCGGGTTTGTAGAGGCTGTAAAGACGCTTTCGGGCATAACCGATGCCAGCGTTCCCACGGGAATGCTGGGCGCGTTCACGTCGATGTTCGGTCCTGACCCATTGGGGCTTTTCGGCGTCGTTATTCTCACCTCGCTCGGTACGTGGGGACTTCCGCAGATGGTGCAGAAGTTCTACGCGATAAAGTCCGAAAAGGCTATAAGCAAGGGTACGATTATTTCCACTGTTTTTGCGATAGTCGTTTCGGGCGGATGTTACTTCCTTGGCGGTTTTGGCAGACTGTTTAATATTGATATTGTAAACGGCGCACCGATATACGACTCGGTTATACCTAACATGCTCTCAACGCTTTCCGACGTGCTTATCGGTATCGTAATAGTTCTCGTTCTTTCGGCGTCGATGTCAACACTCTCGAGCCTTGTGCTGACTTCGAGTTCTACCATTACGCTTGACCTTATAAAGAGTAATATTTCCAAGGATATGAGCGAGAGGAAACAACTCCTTTCCATTCGCGTGTTTATTGCAATATTTATTATGTTTTCCGCAGGCATCGCGCTGTTCCAGTACCATTCGGCTACCACATTTATCGCACAGCTTATGGGCATTTCGTGGGGCGCGCTCGCAGGTGCATTCCTCGCGCCGTTTATGTACGGCTTGTACATGAAGCGCATAAGCGTTGCTTCTGTGTGGACAAGCTTTATAATCGGCGTCGGACTTACTGTGTCCAATATGTTCATTGGCTTTATCGCTTCTCCCATCAACGCAGGTGCGATTGCCATGGTGGCAGGTCTTATCGCGGTGCCGATAGTATCGTTTGTAACACCGAAGCCGAAGCGCGTTGACGTTAACGAAATCTTTAGCTGCTACGAAAAAGAGGTTGTCGTTCAGAAGAAGATTGCGATAAGCGATAATGATGATAAATTAGCATAAAGTGCAAACAAAAGCAGGCTTACGAGCCTGCTTTTATTTTTCTGTATTCGCCGGGTGCTAATCCAACCGATTTTTTAAAATGGCGGCTTAAATGAAATTCATCGCAGAATCCGAGATTTTGCGCGATCTCGCAAAGCTTCATATCGGGAAAGCTTGAAAGATAAAACTTCGCTTCTTCGATTTTCGATTCGATAACGTATTTGTGAAGTGTCGTGCCGTATGCCGCTTTGAAGCTGTTTTCGGCTGTTTTCACACTTACGTTTAACGCTTTTGCGATTTCGGTGTTTGTAATTATCTTTTCGGACGAATCTATAAGCTGACGTATATTCTCGGCAAGAGAGCTACGATTACTGTTTTCCATACACGCGCGGAGCTCGCAGAGCAGGGCGTCAAAATAAACCGAGGCTAAAAGCTCGTTTTTAACGGATTTGGCATAAATGATTTTCTCGAAGATATTTTTAACTGCCGCGTTGCCGCCGACTTTTATAAGACTACTTAGCATAATTTTGCCGTTTTCGGTAATCTCACCCGTGTCACCGGCATCGAACATAGCGTGGATATACATGGTTTTCGTGCCCGCGCTGCACGGCTTGATGCCGTAATGCGAATGATGCGCCGCGAGAATAAGAACGTCGCCCGCTTTTATGCGAAATTCCTCGCCGTCTTGTCCGATTGTCCATTCTCCGTCAAACATATAAATGAAATCGTGCTGATTCATATTTCTGTCGGGATGAGACGTCGGAGTGGCGAAATTATTGTAATTTGCCGCTCTTATTTCGTGACGCGATGAAATGTTAAAGTAGTTGTTCACGGTTTTGTTCTCCAAAGCATTTTTCTTAATTATACATATAAAAAGCTTTTTTGTCAATGTACATTTTACGCTTTTAAAGGTATAATTACAGTATCAATTTTGGAGGATGGATTATGGAAAAGATAAATGTTGCAATAGTCGGTGCGGGATTCGGAGAGGTTTTTCTTGACATATATAGGGGTCACCCGAATGTCGGCGAGGTCACACTGTGCGATGTTGATGAGGCGGCGCTTCAAAGGTGTGCAGAAAAGCACCCGGGGTTAAAAACATATCTGTCGTTTGAAAAAATGCTTGCGGATAAGGATATTGACGCCGTGCATCTTATGACACCGATACCGATACACGCCGAGCAGACTGTCGCCGTGCTTGAATCGGGTAAGCACTGCGCGTGTACCGTTCCTATGGCAACAACGCTTGATGAGATAAAAAGTATATGCGCGGCTGTGAGAAAAACGGGTAAGAATTATATGCTTATGGAAACGTCGCTTTATACATATCATATGTTCTATGTAAAGCGTATGATCGAAAGCGGTGAGCTTGGACGAATTCAGTTTATGCGCGGCACACATTTCCAGGATATGTCGCGCTGGGGTGACTATTGGATGGGACTTCCGCCTATGCATTACGGTTCACACGCGATAGGACCAATGGTTGCGCTATCGGGCTCTCGCATAAAGCGCGTGAACTGCTTTGGCGCGGGAACGATGGAGGAATGGCGCACGAAAAAATACGGCAACCCTTTCCCGATAGAATGTGCGCTGTTTGAATTTGAAAACGGACTCAAGGGCGAAGCAACACGCTCGCTTTTTGAAACGGCAAGAGTCTATCAGGAGGGAATGAACGTATACGGAAGCAAAAAATCTTTTGAGTGGGGATTTGGTGAGGACGATGATCCTTACGTCACGACGCTTGCCGGTCCGAGCACGCCCAAGGGCGGTGAAACGGCTTGGGCAAACGTGGTTGCGTTGCCGAACTTCCATCACAACCTGCCAAAAGAGATACAGCGATTTACCGTTGGCGACGACTACGGCCCCGATGACGTAATTGAAAACATCGAGATAGGCAAGGGCGGCGGACATCACGGCTCTCACCCGCATCTCGTACACGAATTTATTATGAGTATTCTCGAAAACCGAAAGCCGTATATAGACGAGGTAATGGGCGGAAATATTACTGCCGCGGGTATTTGCGCGCACGAATCCGCGATGAGAAATGGTGAGGCGGTCACCGTTCCCGAATTTTAAAATGAAGATGCCCGAGCTTTTTGGCACGGGCATCTTTGGTTGTATTATGAATTTGCTTCAACATAAGAAATTATATCGGCCACGGTCTTGAAGTTAGGCATCTCCTCATCGGGAATTGACACGGCGAAGGTGTCCTCGACAGCCATAAGTATTTCAACAAGGTCGAGCGAGTCTGCACCGAGATCCTCAAAAATGCGGGTTTCTTCACTTATTGTTGACTTGTCGCAGTTAAAACGGGGGGCGATAATATCAGCGATTTTTTCGAGCATAGTATTCTCCTCTGAACGACATGTTCTTCTTTATACTCTATTATACAACATTTTTCGCGCTTTTTCAAGATGTGAGGCGGAATTTTTAAATAGGGCTGATTATTGACAAACGAGTGGATTTAATGTATAATCTAATTAAAACTACTGAAATGGGGTGTGACGGTGCAGCAAAAGGGAAGTTTAATGGCTGTTTTCAATTCGATATGCGTGTCGCGCGAAGTCAGCCGAGGGACTATTGCCAATATGACGGGCTTCAGTCTCATGAGTGTAGGCAAGGCTGTGGATAAGCTTTTATCATGTGGTATCGTCACCGAAAAGAAGCTTACAAGCGGCGGCGTTGGACGTAAATCAGGTGTTGTCGCACTCGAGAAATCCCGCGGGATGATACTTTTTGATTTTACCGATTTGCCGCGTGTACGTGCTGCGGATATTGAGAATAATATTATCGCCGAGCGAGAGGGAGAGGATGTCAGTGAGCTCATGCTTTTCGCGATGAACTCGCTTTTTGAAGCAGGCTGCACTGAGATTATGGGAACAGCCGCAGTTGTTCCGCGAGAAAAAAGTAGTGAGATCCGTCAGTTACTTGAAGGCGCTATCGGCGAACTGCCCGTAATGCTTATTTTGCCAGGCCGCGCGGCTGCATACTCTAACGCAAAACGCTTCGACTACAGCAAAATAGCGATGTTTTTCACCGTGGACGAATACGGTCACATCGACGGAGCAATTATGTTCGGAGATGACGTTTACACGGGAGCACACGACCGCGCGGCTGATTTCCCGAAGCTTTGTCTGACGCGCAATGCCTTTGCGGACAAGCTTGCGGATATATGTCTTATCACAGACCCCGAGCTTATACACGTTTCCTGTGAATGTGACTCTGATGTGGAGCATATCAAAGCGGCGCTTTGTGCGGCGCTTGATGAGCGAAGATTTACAGGGGATATGGCGATAAACGTTATAGTCGAGCCGTGCGGGGATTGCTGCACCGCGCTTGACGGTGCGGCGTTTATGCTGCGCGAAAAATACATTACATCAAAAATTCCAAATAATACCTGACTGAAACGCACTGCTATAGGGCAGAATAATATCGCAGCCGCCGTTTGCGGCTCGAATATTATATAGTGAGGTCACAAAAATGGATAACAAGTCTCCCAATCCCTCTATCGAATGTTCCGTAAAGCAGTGCCAGTACCACTGCCAAAGCGAAAACTACTGTACTCTTAACAAGGTTAAGATTGCAACTCACGAAGCAAACCCCACGGTATGCGAGTGTGTTGACTGCGAGTCGTTCGTTAAGAAGAGCGGCTGCGAAAACGGTAACTGCCACTAATAAGAAAAGCCTGCCGCAAACGCGGCAGGCTTACTTTTTATTTTAAAGTGCAAAATTGTAACCCATTTCAAGAGCTTTCTTATTCTTTTCGATAAGAGCTGCCTTGGTTGCGGGAATGCCGCCGATCATGTGCTCAAGGAATGCATCATACTCGAAAAGACTGGTCAACTTCAGAAGATACCCGAGAACGATAACGTTCGCCATACCGGTAAGACCTGCATCGGATGCCATTGCGGTTGCCGGAATGCCGTAAACCTCAATGTCGCTTCTCACGGACGTCTTGTCGATAAGGGAAGAATCGTAAATAAGCTTACCACCTGGTACTACCTTTGGCTCGAACTTATCGAAGGAAGGAAGGTTGAGCGCGATAAGAATATCGGGCGTTACAACTACGGGAGAACCGATTTCCTCGTCGGAAACGATAACAGAACAGTTAGCCGCACCGCCACGCATTTCTGGACCATAGGAAGGAAGCCACGAAACCTGAAGCTCACTGTCCATTGCCATTTTTGCAATAGCTTTACCTGCGAAAAGGATACCCTGTCCGCCAAAGCCGGCAAGGAGAATGTTTGTAGTCATTATTCATTTACCTCCTTGGTAGATGTGGGGTTGAGTTCCTTAACGTCAGCATCCTTGTAAACGCCGAGTGGATAGAAGGGGATCATATCGGTCTTTACCCACTCAAGCGCCTGTTCGGGAGTCATACCCCAGTTGGTCGGGCAGGTGGAAAGAACTTCAACGATAGAAAGTCCCTTCTTTTCGATCTGATTCTGGAACGCCTTCTTGATAGCCGCTTTTGCCTTCTTTACGTTTGGAACGGTGTTTACCGCAACGCGCTCGGCGTAAGCAACGCCGTCAAGAGTGGAGAGCATTTCGCAAACTCTGATAGGCGAACCCTGGATTCTGCGGTCACGTCCATAGGGAGAGGTGGTCGTTACCTGACCGGGCATAGTGGTCGGAGCCATCTGGCCTCCGGTCATACCGTAGATACAGTTGTTGATAAAGATAATTGTGATATTCTCACCTCTTGCGCCACCGTGAACGATTTCAGCAGTACCTATACCGGCCAGGTCACCGTCACCCTGATAGGTGAAAACGATGTTGTCAGGATGTGTACGCTTAACGCCTGTTGCAACGGCGGGAGCACGGCCGTGAGCCGCCTCGATCATATCGCACTCGAAGTAATTGTAAGCGAAAACAGAGCATCCTACGGGAGCGATACCAATAGTCTTTCCGCAGAGATCAAGCTCGTCAAGCACTTCGGCAACAAGTCTATGAACGATGCCGTGTGTACAGCCCGGGCAGTAGTGGAAGGGTACGGGCGAGAGAGATTTCGGTTTATCAAAAACTACCATTTCAGTTTACCTCCTTAATTAAAGGGCTGCGGCAAGCTTCTCGATTTCTGCGAGAACCTCGTCGGGAGCGGGGATCATACCACCCGTACGTCCAAAGAAGGAAACGGGCTTCTTGCACTCGGTTGCAACCTTGACGTCATCAACCATCTGTCCCATATTAAGCTCGCAAACGAGGAAGTGCTTTGCCTTGTCAGCGAGTGCGCCGAGCTGTTTTGCAGGGTAGGGCCAGAGGGTTATTGGACGGAACAGACCAACCTTGATGCCCTTTGCGCGTGCTGCGGCAATGGCGGTCTTGCAAATACGGGAAGTGATACCGTATGCAACGATAACTATGTCCGCATCGTCGCATTTATATTCTTCGTACTTAACTTCCTTTTCTGCGATTTCTTCATATTTCTTGAAGCGGGCGAGAACCGAATTCTCAAGCTCAACGGGATCGATAAGGAGAGAGTTTACAATGTTCTTCTTTCTCTTGCCATCAGTACCGTTGCACGCCCAAGTTTTTTCCGGAATTTCGCGTTTTGTGCCAAGCTCGAAGTCAACGGGCTCCATCATCTGACCGAGCGCGCCATCTGCTAAAATCATAGCAGGCATTCTGTAGATGTCGGCAAGGTCGAAAGCCTCACTTGTAAGCTGCGCCATTTCCTGAACCGAGGAAGGTGCGAGAACGAGAACGTGCTCATCGCCGTGACCGTTAGCCTTGGTTGCCTGATAGTAGTCCTGCTGAGAGGGCAGAATACCGCCAAGACCGGGACCACCGCGCTGTACGTTTACGATAACGCAGGGAAGGTCACAGCCTACGAGGTAGGAAATACCCTCACTCTTAAGCGAGATTCCGGGGGAGCTTGACGAGGTAAGGCAACGGGTGCCGGCAGCGGCCGCGCCCATGATCATGTTGATAGCGGATACCTCGGATTCAGCCTGAAGGCAAAGACCGCCGACCTTGGGCATACGCTTTGCCATATATTCTGAAATTTCCGTCTGGGGGGTTATCGGGTAGCCGAAAAAGTGCAGACAGCCGGATTTGATAGCTGCTTCTGCAATAGCCTCGTTACCCTTCATAAGTACTTTCTTAGCCATTTCGTTTTCTCCTTCGTTATGTATTTACGCGTCTTTTTCGACCTTGATAACAACGTCGGGGCACATGGTAGCGCACATAGCGCATGCGATGCACTTTTCGATGTCGGTCATGTGCGCCGGATGATAGCCCTTTTTGTTGAGCTTTGTGTCGTCAAGAGCGATGATCTTCTTGGGGCAGGCTAAAACGCAAAGTCCGCAGCCCTTGCAAAGATCTTCGTTGAATGTTACTTTGTTCATTGTATTTCCTCCATAATTAAATTCAAAATTAAAATATTTGCTTGGTTGCGTTTTCAATGTAGAAAACATTGTCAAGCGAGTCAAGCTGTCCTGAAAGGGATGTGAGTGCGCAGGTACACACAAGCTTAAGCCCGCATTTGTCTGCAAATTTGCGGCACCATTCATCACTTTCGAGGATATCCTCGGCGGTGGTTTCCGCGCCGAGATTTGAGCTGTTGACTATTCCCGTTACACGAAGTCGTGCAGAGTATTCGATTTCTTTGAGCACAAGGTCTGCATCTTCATGCTTTTCCGTTAATGGACGGTATTTGTTTAGCACGTAAAGAAGCTCATACTCGCCTTCTTTGAAAAATCGGTTGTACATACCGAGCGCAACCGCGCCGTTATCGCCGCCCACGTCGATTATTGTGACGTTTTCAGAATTTTTCACCTGCGCCTCAATTGCACCCATAACGGATGCCGGAAGGGAAGGAATATCCACATTCGTGTTTGCGAAATCGGGATTTACGCAGTTGATACCGAGCTTCGTGAGTTCCTCGGTGTTGTCTGCCGCACGGAAATACGGGTTTACTATGTCAAGGTCAATAAGCGTTGTACGCTTACCCTCGGCAACTTTCGCTTTTGCAAGGTTGACGGCGAAGTTCGTTTTACCCGAGCCGAAGTGGCCGCAGACGATTATAAGATTTTTCAGATTTTCAATTGGTTTTATCATTACCGTTTACCGCTGTTTACTATATTAGTTCGCGAAATATGCTATATAAAATCATATATTACATTATATCACACAATCCGTCGAAATTAAAGAACATTTTCGAAAATTTATTTAACAAATTTTACCGCTTTATTGTATAAAAGTTATAACAAGACACTTTTTCAAACTAATAAGTTAAATTTTTGTGAATACTTTGAAATCACGTTTGTTTTATGATACAATATATATTAGAGAATTGTGTGCGCCGATGAGCGCATTAAAAATACTGCGAAAAGGGTCATTTGGCATTATGGAATATTTAAGATCTGCGTTTTCGTATATGTGGAATATTATCTCCACAGCCTCGCTTATCGATCTCTTAGACATAGCTATAGTTGCGTTTGTGTTTTACTATGTCTATAAATTTATTCGTGAGCGCCGCGCGGGCAAGCTGGCGGCAGGCATACTTATACTCATACTCGTTCTTCTGCTCTCGCAGATACTCGGCATGAACACACTCGGATTTATGCTTTCAAACGTATTTCAGGTGGGAATAATCGCGCTTATAATCGTCTTTCAGCCCGAGCTTCGTTCTGCACTTGAAAAAGTTGGCGCTGAACCGCTTCGCGGACTTCGTAACATAGGCGAGGGTAAATCCTCAAACTACGGGCAAACGCTTACTATGATAAACGAAATCACACAGGCGGTGTGCGATATGTCGCTTGACAAAACGGGTGCGCTTATCGTTATCGAGCGTTCCACCAAACTCGGCGACGTTATCAAGAGCGGAACGATAATAAACGCTAACGTCAACTCCTTCCTTATAAAAAACATATTCTTCAACAAAGCGCCTCTCCACGACGGTGCTATGATAATACGCGACGAGCGTATATGGTCTGCAGGCTGTTTCTTGCCGCTTTCCACTAACGACGATATAATCAAAGACCTTGGTACCCGTCACCGCGCGGCGATAGGTATGAGCGAAAACAGCGATGCCGTTATCATCGTGGTATCCGAGGAAACGGGAACTATATCCATAGCTTGTGAGGGGCAGCTTAAGCGCAATTACAGTCACATCTCCTTAAAGAGGGAACTTAGAAAGCTTCTTATCAGCGAAGAACCCGCAACTTCAAAGGTAAAAGTTCCTTTTCCGCGCTTTACTAAAAAGGAAGAATCCAAAAAAGACGATAAAAACGATAAGTCGGACAAATAAGCTTGTAATTTCAGAGGGAAACACAGATGGAAAACAATAATAACGGCACTCCCGTACAAAATGAATATGAGCAGAATATCCCTGAGTCCGGCGGCGATTACAGGGTTAAATCCAGCAGCTTTCAAAATGCTATAGCAAAGGTGCTTTGCGTACTTGCCGCCGTGGCACTTTGGTTCTACGTTGCAAGTACTAATACTGCAATTGAGGAGAAGAAATTTACTGACGTTCCGATAGACATCAAAAATGTCGGCGTACTCGAGGAAAGCTTTGGACTTTCCGTTATCAGCGGCTACGATTACACCGTTGACTTAACGCTTAACGGTGCTAATTCCGATATAAGCCGACTGTCGCTTGATGACGTGATAGTTTTCGTTGACGTTTCGCAGATAGAGGCGGCGGGCGAATATTCACTTGAGGTCAAGACCGCACTGCCTAATGGCATTACTGTTGGCGCACAGTCTTCGAACTATATTCAGGTTTACGTTGACAGACGCACGTCCATATCCGTTCCCGTGGTTGTAGAGCCTATGTATTCTATGGAATCGACGTATGAGCTTGGAGTACCCGAGCCTAGTATTACTACGGTAAACGTATCAGGGCCTGCGGTAGAACTTGAAAAAATCAAAGAGGCAAGAGTAGCGCTCGATCTCGGGCGTATAAACAAAACGCTCACAGCTACGGGTAAGCTCGTCCTTATCGACAATCACGGCGCGGCGATAACCAATCCCTACATCAAACTTCAGACCACAGAGGTTTCGGTTAAAATTCCCGTTTACACGTACAAGGACGTTCCGCTTTCGGTTACGTATAAGTATGGATATTACAACAACGATAACGTCGATGTTAGAATAAGCCCCGCATCTATTCGCGTAAAGGGCGAGCCGGCGGCGCTTGATAATCTGAAGGATATCGTGGTGCTTCAGCTTGACGAGAAAAAGATAACAGATGACGGCACAAGAACGGCGAGTATTATGCTGCCGGACAATATAGAAAACGTGAGTGGTATAAGAACTGCGGACATTGCTATTACCCACAAGAATACCGCGACACGTGAGATTGTGGTTTCGAATTTGTCTGTGGTGAATACGGGAAGTCTTAAATATACCATAGATACTCCGAGCATTGTCGTGAGGTTCCGGGGTACACGCACGCTTCTTTCTCTGCTTAACCAGAATAACGTAACAGCAACGATAGACCTCGGATATCTCAATAATTCTTCGGGAACGGTTCTTGTCCCCGTTACGATATCTGTATCAAGTACTCTTGCCGGCAGCGTATATGAGATAGGCGAATACGAAATTGCCGTAACCATACACTGATATGAAAAAACAGATAATTGTAAAAAACATAAGACTGCCGCTGACCGCGCCTCTTGATGAAGCATTCACTTTGGCGCGGCGGCGGCTGTCGCTGACTGAAGGGGAATATATAAGCGCGGCGCTTCACAAGCGCTCGATCGATGCGCGCCGCAGAGGCAGTGAGCCTACCTTCGTCGTTTCTGTGGCTGTTGAGTGTGATGTCAGCGAAAAAAAACTTTTGCGCATAGCCAAAATGGGTGCAGAGGTGCAGGTGGTTGAGCGTGAAGAACTTTTAATTGAATACGGAAAAGCGGAGCTTACATCGCGTCCGCTTGTTGTCGGTTTCGGACCTGCCGGAATGTTTGCGGCGCTTTTACTTGCCGAGAACGGTTATAAGCCGCTCGTTATTGAGCGCGGCGCGGACGTTGCGACACGTACTTGCGAGGTTAAAGAGTTTATTAAAACCGGCAAACTTAACACACAAACGAATATACAGTTCGGCGCAGGCGGCGCGGGTACATTCTCGGACGGCAAGCTCGTTACGCGTATAAACGACTCGCGCTGTGCATACGTGCTTGAGCGCTTCGTTGAATTCGGCGCGCCTGAGGAGATACTGTGGCTTGCAAAGCCTCACGTTGGAACCGACAAGCTTCTCGGCGTGGTTGAAAATATTGCAAAGCGTATCTGCGAGTTTGGCGGAGAGATACTTTTTAATACCAAGCTTGAAGATATCAATATTCAAAACGGTCGTGTCAGCTCGGTTGATATAGCCTCTCGAGGTGCGAGAGATACTATTCCGTGCGGCGCGGTGATACTTGCTGTGGGCCACAGCGCACGCGACACGTACGATATGCTTGCGAGACGCGGATTTTTGCTTGCACCGAAGCCCATTTCCGTTGGCGTTCGCGCGGAGCATCTGCAGAGTGATATCGACGCGGCGCTTTACGGCGATGCAGTAAACGTTTGCGATGCGGACGGCAAGCGTGTGCTTCCGGCGGGAGAATATTCGCTTTCCTACAGAGAAGTGCAGAGCGGTATAGTTTCCGACACGGCGCGCGGAGTTTATAGCTTTTGTATGTGTCCGGGCGGTGAGGTTATGGCATCTGCGAGTGAAGAGGGCGGCGTTGTCACAAACGGTATGAGCAGGTACGCTCGTGACGGCAAAAATGCAAACGCGGCGATAGTCGTATCTGTGTTTCCTGAGGATATAGGCGGCAGATGGCAGGACGGCGTTGAGTTTCAGCGAAAGCTTGAACGTGCGGCGTACAGCGTGGCAGATACGGGCGAGCACGATTATCGCGCACCTGTTGAAACGCTTGGAGATTTCCTCGACGGAAAAACATCAAGCTTTACCGAACCTTCGCGTGTTTTGCCGACGTACAGAAACGGTGTTTACACGTTGTGCGATATGTCCGCTGTGCTTCCAAAATTTGTCACGGATATGCTTAAAAAGGGATTTGACAATTTTGGAAGAAAGCTTAACGGATTTGATGCGCGCGACACGGTTTTGACGGGTGTTGAAACGCGCACGTCATCGCCGGTTCGTATTGTGAGGGGCGAGAATATGACCGCTTGTGCGGCGATTAATCTTTATCCTTGCGGAGAGGGGGCCGGTTATGCCGGAGGTATTACAAGCGCGGCGGTGGACGGCATTTCTGCAGCTACGGCTTTAATGCGAATTTTCGCTCCGATAGACTGATTTTTTGAGGGACTTTAAAGTCCCTCTTTTTCTTTCACGTTAGCAAAGTGAAGAAAAACGACGAAAACGCAAGAAAAACGAGGATTTCGGAGATTTTGAGAGTAATCGTAGGTTTTGCTCGGGAAAATTCCGCCAAACTCTGAATAAATATAAAAAAATCGCGGATTTTCAAGAATTTTGCAAAAACTATTGACATTTTATATTATCTCTGCTACAATAATGCTATCACCATTATTATGGGGTGAATTGCGCGTTTTTAGCGCGCGCCCGCGATTTGTTTTACCATCTCTTTCCGGTCATCCGACGCCGCTTTTGTCGGAGCATTGGTTCGGGGTGTTTTTTTTCGTCGGGCGGCTTTCCTGTTTTACTACATTACAATAAGAAGGAGCTATCAGGCAAAATGGAGAAAAACAAAATTATTGAGCTTAAAAATATCACAATGGAGTTCGACGGTGAAAAGGTACTTAAGGGTATCAACCTCGATATTCACGATAAAGAGTTCGTAACGCTTTTGGGTCCGTCCGGCTGTGGTAAGACTACCACACTCCGTATAGTGGGCGGATTCGTTACCCCCGACTCGGGTGACGTATTCTTTGAGGGTAAGCGTATCAACGACGTTCCGCCGTATAAACGTCCTGTTAATACGGTTTTTCAGAAGTATGCTCTTTTTCCGCACCTCAACGTTTATGAAAATATAGCATTTGGTCTGCGTCTTAAGAAGCTGCCGGAACAGGAAATACACGATAAAGTTGAAGAAATGCTGACTATGGTTAACATGAAGGGCTTTGAAAACAGAAATGTAAATCTGCTTTCGGGCGGTCAGCAGCAGCGTGTCGCAATCGCACGTGCGCTTGTAAATTCGCCCAAGGTGCTCCTTCTCGACGAACCCCTCGGTGCGCTTGATTTAAAGCTTCGTAAGGATATGCAAAGCGAGCTTAAGAATATTCAGAAGAAGACAGGTATCACCTTTATTTATGTAACTCATGACCAGGAAGAGGCTCTGTCTATGTCCGATACGGTCGTTGTTATGGCAGACGGAGAAATTCAGCAGATAGGCACGCCCACCGATATCTACAATGAGCCTGTAAATGCGTTTGTTGCCGACTTTATCGGTGAGTCCAATATCGTCGACGGTGTTATGCTCGACGACTACAGCGTTAAATTTTCAGGCGCACAGTTTAAGTGCCTCGATGCAGGCTTTGACAAGGGTGAGCAGGTCGATGTCGTTGTACGTCCCGAGGACGTTGACGTTGTAAAAAGTGATGCTGGTATGCTTTGCGGCACTGTTTCTTCAGTTACCTTCAAGGGCGACTATTACGAGATAATCGTTGATGTTCAGGGATTTAAGTGGATGCTTGAAACCTCTGATTACGTTGCTCCCGATGAAGTTATAGGTCTTGATATTGAGCCTGAAGCTATCCACGTTATGAAGAAGTCAGAATATTCGGGTATGTTCGGTGACTATTCCTCGTTCAGTGACGAGCTTGACAATCTTGGTAATCCCGACGGGGAGGACGAAGAATGAAGAAAACCCCACTGTTTCAGAGAATAGCGGCAGCACCGCACATTCTGTGGGCGATAATGTTTATTGCCGCTCCCATGATATTCGTGCTGTATTTCGCATTTACCGACGCAGACGGTAATTTCTCTTTTTCAAATATTCTGTCGCTTTCGCAGTACGGAAACGTATTTATTCTGTCGATAGCGTTTGCGCTTATAGCGACGGCTATATGCCTTATTATTGGCTATCCTCTTGCATACTTTATGGCAAGACAGTCCGAGCGTGCGCAGAAAATGCTTATGGTACTCGTTATGCTCCCTATGTGGTGCAACCTTCTTATTCGTACATACGCACTTATGGCGCTTCTTGACAACGGGGGTCTGCTTAACTCATGGCTCGTGAATCTCGGTCTTGATAAGCTTGCTATTGTGGGTACGAATTTCGGTGTTATACTCGGTATGATATATGACTTTTTACCGTACATGGTTCTTCCGATATTTACGGCTATGACCAAGCTCGACAAGCGCTATATCGAAGCCTCGCAGGACCTTGGCTGTAACGGTTTACAGACGATGACACGTGTTATTATGCCGCTTACCGTGTCGGGTGTTATTTCGGGTGTTACTATGGTATTCGTTCCGTCAATCAGCACGTTCTACATTTCTCAAAAGCTTGGTGCGGGCAAGATTGACCTTGTCGGAGATACTATTGAGCGACTTTTCCAGAACCCGAGCACATATAACGTCGGAGCGGCGATTTCGCTTGTTATGATGGTGCTTATTATAATCTCCGTTCGCATTATGAACCGCTTTACCGACGATGACCGCGAAAGCGAACAGGGTAAAGCGCAGAAGAGGGGAGGTATCATGCCGTGAAATTCTTTTCAAAATTCTACATCGGTCTGATTTTCTTTCTTCTCTACATTCCGCTTATCGTTATGATTGCATTCTCGTTCAACGAGTCGGGAAGCCTCGCCGAATTTTCAGGATTTTCCCTTACTTGGTACAGAGAGTTGTTTAATGATGAAGAGGCCCTGTCCTCGCTTATGAACTCTCTCATTCTTGCGGTATCCTCGTCCGTCATCGCTACTGTTATCGGTACTTTCGGTGCGCTCGGACTTTACCGTATGCGAAACAAGTACTTGAAGGGCACGGTCAACACCGTTACAAACATTCCTATGATGAACCCCGATATTGTAACCGGTGTTTCTATGATGCTTCTTTTTGTTGCAGTTGCGGCGATACTTAAGTCGCAGTCGTTCTTCGGTTTTGGAACGATGCTTATAGCGCACGTAACCTTCAACCTGCCGTATGTGCTTTTGTCGGTTATGCCGCGCTTCAGAGGGCTTGACAAATCTCTTTCGGAAGCAGCACAGGACCTCGGATGTACGCCTTCACGTGCATTTTTTAAGGTTGAGCTTCCGGAGATTGTTCCCGGTATCGTATCGGGACTTATGCTTGGCTTTACGATGTCGCTCGATGATTTCGTTATCAGCCATTTCGTAAGCTCACCCGATTTTCAAACGCTTCCGCTGTACGTTTACAATCAGACCGCGCATAACGTTAAATTTAGTATGTACGCGCTGTCCTCGCTTATAGTGGTTGTTATTCTGATAATTCTCTTGGTGGTCAACTTTGCAGGCTCTGTTGGTCATAAAAAGCCGGCGGTGCAAAAAGGAGGACGCTATGAGAAATAACATTAAAAAGCGCGCTATTCTGGTACTTACCATAGTACTTATCGCATTTTCCGCACTTCTGTGTAGCTGTGAAGGCTCAGAACTTGGCGGCGACACTGTAACGCTCTACGTTTACAACTGGGGCGAGTACATCTCCGACGGTTCGGAGGACTCTTATGATTCAAACTCGGCGTTTGAATCGTGGTATGAGGAAACCTATGGTCAAAAGGTAAGAGTTAACTACTCCACTTTCTCGAGCAATGAGTCGCTTTACGCGAAGTTAAGCTCTGGCTCGGTTAACTACGACGTTATCGTGCCGTCTGACTATATGATTGAACGGCTTATTGCTGAGGATCTTCTCGAAGAGCTAAACTTTGACAACATTCCGCATGCGAGCGAGAATCTCCTTCCTGAATTTTTCGGTGAGAATTCAGAGCACTCGGCTCATGACCCGGGAAATAAATACTCAGTGCCGTATATGTACGGTATGATCGGTATTATCTACAACACAACCGTGGTGGACGAAAACGATCCGAATCTCGGAAGCTGGCAGCTTATGTGGGATGAGAAATATGCAGGCAATATCCTGCAGTTCAACAATTCCCGCGACGCTTTCGGCAGTGCGCAGTATTTCCTTGGACTTGACGTTAACTCCGATGATGAAGCAGATTGGCGACTTGCTCTTGACAAGCTTCGCGAGCAGAAGCCGATACTTCAGGGATATGTTATGGATGAGATCTATAACAAAATGGAGAACGGTTCTGCGGCGATTGCGGCGTACTATGCAGGCGACTTCCTCGCGATGTACGAAAATAATTCCGATCTCGACTTCTTCTATCCCGTAGAGGGAACTAACCTCTATGTAGACGCTATGTGTATTCCGAAGGGCACAAAGCACAAGGAAATTGCCGAGCGATACATAGACTTTATGCTCACAAGAGATCCTGCCGTTGCAAACGCTGAATACACTTATTACGCTTCACCAAACCGCGTGGTTGTTGAGGATGAGGAGTATATTGAGTATATGTCAGAGATAAAGGAAGATGCTTATGAGAAGATGTATGATACCGAAAGTGTTATGACATCGTCTTATGAAAATCTTTCCGGCGAAAAGCTTATTCTCATAAATGAACTTTGGGAAGAACTTAAGTCTGATGTATCCGTAAGTGCTGCGATTTACGCTATTTGCGCGGTTATTCTTTCAGTGCTTATCGTATGGTGGCTTACCGCGTACATAATAAAAAAACGCAGAAGAAGATTTTACCAATAAAAATAAAATAAAACGGCTTACCGAGAGGTAAGCCGTTTTTGTATTTACTTCGTTATTTTATCGATGTCTTTGTTTTCGCCGAGGAGCGCGACGGTTTCATTCCCGGTGAATTTGTGAAGAGGATCGGGAGAGATATTAGTGCCGCCGTCATCGCTTACTGCGAGCACTGTTACGCCGTAAGTACGGCGAACATTAAGTTCAACGAGTGATTTGCCCACCCAAGCCTTAGGTACGGCAACTTCAACTATAGAGTGCGTGTCGGAAAATTCGATATATTCGAGAACATTGTTGCGATCGAGTATTTGTACGAGCTTTTCGCCCATGTCGCGCTCGGGGAAGACAATCATGTCTGCGCCGACCTTTTCAAGTACTCGCGCGTGCTGCTCGTTGCCTGCACGGGCGACTATCTGCCTTACACCTATTTCTTTCAAAAGTATGGTGATAAGAACGGAATCGTTGATATTTTCTGCCGTTGCAACTACTGCACAGTCGTATTCGTTAACGTCTGCCGCGCGGAGTACAGCCTCGTTTGTGGGATCGCCGACAATTGCGTTCGTTACGGTGTCTCCCATTACATTTATGATATCCCCGTCAATGTCGATAACAAGTACCTGATGCCCCGTTTTTGCAAGGTTGACTGCGAGGGTCTGACCGAATCTGCCAAGTCCTATTATAGCAAAACTGCGCTTTTTATTTTTCATTTTGAGTCTATCCTTTCTAACCGATCATAATATCAACGTCGGGGTGTTTTAAAAGATTTCTTTTTCCTGAACTCTTGAGCATAAGTGAATAGGTTATAGTCAGAACGCCCACACGTCCGAAGAACATAAGAATAATCAGTGCTATATGTCCAGCAAGTGAGAGTGTAGGTGTCAGCGAGAGGGAGAGTCCCACTGTAGCTATGCCTGAGAAAGCCTCGTAAAGTGCGCTCACAATACCGACTCCGTTGGTGGTTGAGGTGATAATAAGTGTAGCTGTTAAGACTGCCGCAAGGTCAATGCCAACAATAGTCAGAGCGCGGATAACTGTTTTATGGGGTATGGTTCGGTTGTATACGGAAAGCTCCTCGTCACCTCTGGAAAAGGCTATCATAGAGCATACGATTACACCGAGTGTGCCTATCTTAATACCGCCGGCAGTTGAACCGCTCGCTCCGCCAATGAACATAAAGAGCATACAGATAAGCTTTGTAGGCTCGGTCATAGCAGTGTTGTCTATCATATCAACGCCTGCCGTGCGAGTGGTTACTGATTGGAAAAGGCAAGCGAAAAATTTATCAAAAAACGATTTACCGGCGAGCGTTTCGGGGTTGTTCCACTCAAACAGTGCTACAAGCAAGGTACCGGAAATAAGAAGTACAGCCGTTATTGTAAGAATGAATTTGGAATACACAGATATTCGTGCATGCTTTTTTATGAAGTTTACAATATCGTCCCAGACTATAAAGCCAATACCGCCAAGGACTATGAGAAAAATAGCTGTAATTTCAATAACACGGTTGCCTGCAAAAGAGGTAAGACTTGAAAATCCGCCGCCATATCCGCCCGTACCGTCGAGAATATCAAATCCGGCGTTGCAGAAAAAGGACACCGAATGGAAAATACTGTACCAAATACCGCGCCAAAAACCGAACAACGGTATAAACTGTGTGGCAAACGCACCGGCCCCAACAGCCTCAATGGAGAATGTTCCTATAAGTATACGCTTTGCCAATTTTACGGTACCGCCGGAACCCGAAAGCCCGAGTGACTGTGCAACAAGCATACGTTCTCTTGGTGTTATTTGACGTCTTATGAATATTGACATCATCACAGCCATAGTCATAAAGCCCAGACCGCCTATTTGTATGAGCGTGAGTATTACGACTTCACCGAATGTGCTCCAATGCATTCCCGTATCTACACTTACAAGTCCTGTTACACAGGTTGCGCTTGTTGCAGTGAAAAGTGCGTCACGGAATGGTGTTGCGGTTTTGTTCTCAGCCGAAATTGGAAGTGATAGAAGCACGGCACCAACAAGTATAAGCGAAATAAAACCAAGCAGTATTATTTGTGTTGGTGAAAGATGATGACTATTCGATTGTGTGTTTTTGCGCCTTTTGCGCAGAAGCCCTATTGTTGGAGTGTAGTTCATAGCCGTTCTTTTCACCTCGTTTCAGTAAAATACGGTGTGAGTTATCTTCTGTGCTGTGGCACGCGGATATCTACCTAAATATTATACAGCAAAAAGAAATTTGTGTCAACATTGATTTTTTAATGTAAACGTAGTATAATGAATACGAATACTTTAACAACTGAAAACTGTGGTATGAGGGAAAATACAAATGACGGTTAAACCAATATTTTTTGACAATTTTAAATGCATAGCCGCGGCGTGTCCCGATACCTGCTGTCAGGGATGGGAAATAGATGTTGACGGTGACACACTTGAGTTATATAGTTCCCTTGAAGGTGATGTGGGGACGTTTGTTCAAAATAAGCTGATACATCATAGTGACGGCGTTAAACTATGCCTTGAGGGGGAGCGTTGCCGTTTTCTTCGCGAGGATAATCTTTGCGAGATGATAATACGCCTTGGCGGGGAAAGCCTTTGTGATATTTGTAGGGAACATCCCCGCTTTTATTCGGAAAGCGACGGTGTTTGCGAGGTCGGGGTGGGGCTGTGTTGCCCTGAAGCTGCAAGGCTTTGGCTTTCGTCACCGAGTGAATTTGCGTTTAACGATGACGGATATGAACCGAGTGAAGAAGAAAAAGCTTCGCTTTCCCGTCAGATGAAAGTGATAGAATACCTTACGGGCGGCGAGGGTACGCTTGGTGAACGCTTGTACGCTTTGCTTGGCGGCGGTGACTGCGGTAGGGAAGCGTATGAAAAGCTTCGTGAGTTATACTCCACGCTTGAAGCGCTTGATGGAAATTTCTGCGGTAGTTTCCCCCAAAATATACCGTACCAGAGTGACACACGATACAGCCGTCTTGCGCCATATTTTATCTTTCGTTATTGGTTTTTACTCGGCGAAAAATTGTGTATAAAGTTCACGTCAGCATCACTTGTTATGATAGCGGCAATGGGTGGCGAACTCGAAGTTTCCGCAAAAAACTATTCAAAAGAAGTCGAATATGACACGGACAACCTTGAGCGGATATATGAGCTGCTTGACAATATTGATGGACTCGGCGCGTTATGCCGAAATGTATTTTCCAGATAATTTATGTAAAAAGTGCAGGGGAGAAACCAATGTCATTAACTTAAGCAAAATCCGACAAGAACGGACATCCCCCGCCAATCTCATTTGAGAATGGCGGGGGTGTCTTTTTGTTACAAAAGATTATAAAAAAACAACACCATCCATTTTATTTAAGATGGTGTTGTTCACCAAAAATCAATCTTCGATCATTTTGGCAATTATTTTTTTCATATTTTCTGCAAAGATATCCGTTAGTTCAATACTTAGTTCCGATACTTTTTTTTCAACTTGGCAGTGGAGTTCCGATGACCACTGAGTAAACTTTTGCTCGCATTCGACAATCATTTTCTG
>JAZNLM010000030.1:0-2654 GCA_045579105.1 Candidatus Flemingiibacterium sp. | reverse complement strand
CTCTGCTGAGCTTTTTCATTGGATACCTCCGACGAGTATTTATCGTGGTTTGGGTTATAGAAATATTATACAATAGAAAAAAGTGGATGTCAATAAATTAGCAGGATAAAGTGGGGATTATATAAAAAAATGCTCCGCCTTATTATAGCTATCGGCACTCATAGATGACGAGCCCGGCGGATGAATTTTTTGTCTATGGGCTACTAAAAAGATATTTGTAGCGGTTTATTTGAGATTAACCGCTCACAAAAAGACATTTAGCTATTTAGTTTCTTTTGGTTTTTTAATGCCGTTTCAAATGCTTTCGCAATACAAGCGGCAGTTTCTATTCCTGTAGAATTGGTTTCCTCGTAGTGATTTTCACCCATGTCATCCGTTACCGTTTCAATATATGGTAGCTCATCGTTAAGCAAAAAGTCGCTTGGTGGCATGATATAACCGAGCTCATCGTTGCACAATCCAACAATCAAAAGACGTTCCACACCATAACGTGCGGCAATATGTTCAAGTGCTTCGGGATCACCATCGCTTAGTCCTTGACCACTGACGAGTTCAGGGAATATTTCACCCGGGATAAGCGCAAAGGTAACCGAACCTAGCGTCAAAACGCTAAGCTCGCTGTGAATCACATAACCGGTATCACTTTTCCCTCGACTCGTCTCATTACCGAGAATGCCAAGAAATTTGTAATAGAAAAACAAGGTATTATCCAGTGGCACCTGCATAGAAACACTTGAAAACGAGAGGTTTGGAGAGAGTTCAGTTTCATCACATATTGACAATACAGATTCGGTAATACGTTCTGCTGTATACTGCATATTCGTTACCGCGTCGAAAGGCGTGACCAGTTCGCGAGTCATGATCAGTCCGCCGATAGCACTCGGCAAATACAACATATCATCGCCGCAGGCTTGTAGAAGGTTATCTGCCAATGTGCCTGGAAAATCGCGGCTGAGCATAGTGTTATCACCACGCAGAGATTCGGCGTGCGCAGCATAGGAGAGCAGACGAATGCCGTTTTTCGATTCGTCGCTCGGAATAAAACGCAGTTGGTGAAGTATGGGATCATATTCGATGGGTAACCTGGAATCGTGCAACATATCCTCTGGCACGGTGTTGCCATAGTGCAGGGTGCCTGCACAGCGATCTGCATACGCCTCTTTAGCGGCGGAGACGGCTGCATTGATAAGATTCGTCATGAAAGCTTGGTTTTTGCCGTCGATTGCTGTGGGACCCCAAAGTCCCAGTGTATCTGCTCCGGCGTGGCTGTGTGTGGCATATACGTTGACTGAAATACACCCCACCTTACGGCAAAAGCTAGATAGCTCCTTACGAATCGTGTCCACTGTGTCCTTGCCGAGTCCCACGCAATCAATGCCAATCAACAAAATACCGTTGCTGCCCGTGTCTACCCAAACAGCGTTCGCGCGTTGCAGATCCAATACACCCGTAATTTCGCAGCCTGCATGATAACCCGCGATGTAAAGCGGTTGATTGCTTTCCTCGGGCAATGCAATTTCCTCTGAACCAAAGCCCATACGCCAAGTTCCTTCCTTGGACGAGAAGGACTTCATATATGGCGAGCAAGACGATAACAGCAAGCACGATATAAGAATCAAAATCAGAATCCTGATTATATTTCGTTTCATCTTCTGCCTCCGTTCTTATAGACTGCCGATGACGGGTAAAAGTGCCGCAAGCAGATCACCAAAGCGAATATCGTTGACACGCGTAAGCATCAGCGAGCAAGCAAAACCAACTGTCAACAGCAACACAAATAAGATAGTCCAAAGGATGATGTGTAGTGCAGATTGCTTGGCTATTGGGGAAAAGCGCCAAAGCGCAAAAGCATAGGTCCCAAACAGAAGCAAAGGAAACAACCAGTGCGGAGCGATCTGTGCATCTTTTGTTTGCTCAAAAATGCTTACAAAGTCAAATGCAGCGTCCGCATCCGCTTCAACGAACATTCCAATCAAACCTCCAAGGTTGCGCAAAACCAATACCGCCGCAAAAGTCGAAAGAATCGTGCCACCGAGCAGTGCGCTTATGCACAACCAAATCTGCTTTTTCGACGCATATTTCAACGAAATCACTCCTTTATCCGGAAGTTTTACAAAAAAGTTTTCGTTCCGTTTTATTTTTATTAAAACATAAATCTCTGCATTTGTAAAGCGCAGTGAATTGTTTTGTATCCATGAACTTGGTGGTGATTATGCGGTTTCGCAAGAGTTCGAGGCAGGCTTGAGAAAAATATCTTTTTTGTACACTCAAATTGACAACTAAATTTTTGCCTATAAAAACAGAAAAAACCCTGACAGAATCAGAGTTCTTCTGTGGCTATATCTTTTTTGTAGCCTTTAGATGGTGGAGGCAAAGGGACTCGAACCCCTGACCCTT
This sequence comes from Candidatus Flemingiibacterium sp., assembly GCA_045579105.1. Taxonomy (GTDB): domain Bacteria; phylum Bacillota; class Clostridia; order Oscillospirales; family CAG-272; genus Flemingiibacterium. Next base: position 257 of record JAZNLM010000030.1, on the reverse strand, counting down.
CGCACGTCAAGCGAATGCTCTACCAGCTGGGCTATACCTCCGTATACTTTTTGCGACGATTATTCTAGCATAAACGAAGGAAAAAGTCAACCATCTTTTTCATAAGTTTTCAGAAAGAATTGCAAAAAGTGAAATTAGTCTTGCATTATCTTTGTTTCTTTTGTAGAATAAAGCAAGATCAAATAAAGGAGTATCGTCCATGAAAGTCTTTTTTGTTCGCCACGGACAGTCTGAAGCGAATTTGAAAAAAATCTATG
>JAZNLM010000029.1:0-3474 GCA_045579105.1 Candidatus Flemingiibacterium sp. | reverse complement strand
AAATAAAAAAATTGAAGCCCATATAAATCCATGGTATAATTGTAATAACCACAAAACAAATAAACCAAGGAGGATTTATATGAGCTACCACCATTTTACCATAGAAGAGCGCTGTTGTCTACGGGAATTTTACAATAAAGGGTACAGTTATCGAAAAATTGCTGAATTATTGGGAAGAAATGTTAGCAGCATCTCAAGAGAAATCATGAGAAACAAGAGTTTTATGAACGCAAGACCTGCATATTATCCCCATACGGCACAAAAGAAATATCTGTTAAGAAGATCGTATTGTCATAGAGGAATGTTTCAAGATCAAGCAAAGATAGATTACATAAAAGAGAAGCTGCTATTAACGTGGTCACCAGAGCAGATTGCTAATACGCCTTGTGAACTACAAATGCCCTCAACAAGAACTATATATCGTTGGATATATGAAAAGTATATTGATGTAAATCTGAAAGTGCTACGCAGAAAAGGAAAAAGTCACGGCAAGAAGGAAACACGCGGAAAATTCAATCTCGGGAAGACGATAAGAAAACGCGATAAAAGCGTGTATAAAAGGCAGGAGTTCGGGCATTGGGAAGCTGATACCGTAGTATCAGGCAGAGGCAAATCAAAGGCTTGCTTTGCTACTCTTGCTGAACGTAAGACAAGGTATTACATCGCTGTTAAAATGCCTAATAGAAACGCTGATACTATGGCAAAAGCAATAATATCTGCTCTTTCAGAGTTGCCGAGCGAGGCTGTAAAAACAATTACCTGTGACAGAGGCACCGAGTTTGCCAATTGGCAAACAATAGAAAAGGAATTGGATTGTTCTGTTTATTTCGCAGATCCATATTGCGCTTGGCAAAAAGGAACCAACGAGAATCTTAACGGTCTTCTCCGGGAGTTTTATCCTAAAGGCAGAAACTTATCAAGAGTTAGTCCTGTCACGCTTAAAAAGAACCTGGCGTTGATCAACGCCAGGCCTAAAAAAGTTCTTAATTACAATAATCCCTTGGATTTATTTAGAGATTCTATCAAAAAGTGTTGCACTTAGCTTGACAAATCATCTACCGTCAAATCACAAATCTGTGCTCTCCGCGGCAGAGATACTGCCCTTTGTAGCGCACGTTATTGTCCGTGTCTATTTTCACGTTCAAAATTACCTTGTCGCCCTCGCGATGCCACTCGACGTCGATTCCGTCAGAATTACACTTAACAAAGCTTATGTCGTCGATAAATACAGGATCAAGCACGTATTCAAGACTGCCGATCTTCGCTTCGTCGAGCGAAATTCCGCCAAGTCGCTTGACAAGCCACGACATAAAATCGGAGAACATATGGTGGTTTTTCGACTCCGCATTTTCCCAATATTCACAAAGCGTGGTCGCGCCACACTCGATCCAATATTTGTATCCGGGATAGCCGTCAACGTTGATGATCTTGTAGGCGTAGTCAGAAAGACCGCAAATATCGAGCGCGTAATAGAGTCTGCGAAGGCACAGCATACCGCAGGTATGATGGAAATTCTTTTCCTCGACCAGCTCCTTGAGCTGCAATTTCAGCGGCTCAAGCTCGTCGTAAATTCCGTGGTAGATGAACATAGCCACGGGCGCCTGATTGTGTACCTTACATCTGCCGTTTTCATCAATATATGTCTTGATTGTAAAACGCTTTTGCTCCTCGGCGAGTGCTTTGTAGTATTCCTCGCCATCACCGTCGCCTGCCACACGCGCCGCAAGCTCGGTAATTCTGTAAAACATATACTCAAGCGCGGCGTTGGTAATCATTCTGTCGAAAACGTACTTATCTCCGGGCGGTGTCCAATCGCGGAGTCCGAAATCAAGCAATCCGTCCGCGTTCTTTCTGCGTCTTATGTAAGCGAGATAACGCTTGAAATAAGGCAGCGCGCTGATAAGATGCTCCGCTTTACCCGTATGCAGATACAGGCGGTACGGTACCTCAAACAGCACCGCATCACACACCGGGCCGTCGCCAAACCAATCGAGCGTCCATCCGAGCGACGGTACGAGCGAGAGCATCGATCCGTCGGAAAAAACGGCATCGTAGATATCCTGAACGTATTTCTTCATGAAATCGAGCATATCAAACGTAGTCAAAAACTGCTCCGTCGACGATGCCACGTCGTTAGCCCAGCCCATTTTTTCACGTGTTGGGCAGTCTGTGATGGTGTTGATGAAATTGGAGTAGGACGCCATAACGCCCATTTTGAAAAGCTTGTTGAGCGCCTCGTTTGAGCATTCAAACGTAGTTTTTTGCTTTATCGCCTGATGAACGAAAACGCCGCAGATCTCGAAATCGTCAATATCGCGGATTCCCTCGACCTCAAGGTATCTGAAGCCGTGGTAGGTAAACTTGGGCGACCAATTTATCCTTTTGCCCGAGCAGATAAATCTGTCAACCAAGTACGGTACATCTATAGTCTTGGGAGCGCAATTGTTGTAGTTGAGCGAGAAATCCTCGTAAACGTCCTCGGCGTGACGGATGATCAGCTCATCGCCCTTGTTTCCCGTAACGGTGATATTTTCGTAGCCTGCTATATTCTGTCCGAGATCGAAAACGTACTTGTTCTCGCCCGTTTTGTGAACCGAAACAGGATAATATCTTTCAAACTCACGAACAGCCTCGCAAGGACACTCGCGAAACACGCCCATAGGATACATCGAGTCGCGCTTGGCGTTTTTCCACTCGGAATCGTCATACTCCGCCGTGTTCCAATTCTCCTCATAGAGATTTGCGTCGAAATACTCACCACTTCGGAACTGATTGAATATAGTTGCGCTCTCGGGCTTACACTTCCAGCTATTGTCGGAAACGAGCACTGTTTCGCCGTCTATCTCAAGGCGAAGGATGAATTTCGGCAAATCGCGGTGCTGACACTGATCGTGCCCCCAACCAAGCGGAAGACTCTCGTTATAGAATCCGTTTCCGCAGTTGACCGCAAAAATATTTTCACCTTTTCTTAAAAGGTGTGAAACGTCGTACACGTTGTACCACAAAGTTTTTCTGTAGTCGCTGACGGGGGCGGTAAACAGATCCTCCGAAACCTTTTCGCCGTTTATATAGTAGTACGCGATTCCAAGGCCGCAGACGTAAAGCTTTGCGTTCTCTGTCTTATCAAGCACTGCCTTTTTTCTAAAGAGCGGTGAATAATCTCGCAGAGAATATTCGCGCTCGAACTTTACATCGGGCTTTATAAATATGGCATAGTCAAATACGTTTTCCATTGCAATCTCCAAATATACGTGTGATTTTTACAGTAATAATCAGTCCTCGGGCTTAACCTCAAGCTTTAGCGGATAATCGCCTAGCTTTACCTTAAAGCCGTTCTTCTTGTATTCCTCATAGTCAAACGCCTCAAGCTCGTCGATAGAAAGCTTGTGAAACCCGTAAAAGTTCTTACACCACTCGTAGTCCGTGACAAGCTCCGCGCTAAGATACGGTAATTTATTTATAAGTCGGAGGCCA
>JAZNLM010000028.1:0-9829 GCA_045579105.1 Candidatus Flemingiibacterium sp. | reverse complement strand
TGATCGGATAGCGAAGCTTCGACACGGCATCAATAACTCGCTTCACTTTATCCTTTTCCGCAGTTGCAAGATACTCAGAGTTTGTACGAGGATAGGTCACATAGCCTCCCTCATAAAGCTTTTGAAGCACTTCGAGTGAACGCGGCATCGACATTTTATACTTCTTACCGAGAAAGCCTTGAAGTTTTGACAGCGACCATAATTTACCCGGAGAGAGCTTGTCCTTTTTTCGCTTAACTTCGGTGACAACCGCACCGAGAGCATTATATTCGGCGCACTTTTTCTGACAATCTCCGAATGAGTTTTTGTCAAACTTTTGCTTCGATAAAAGCTCGACTTCCTCACCGTTTGTAACGGCGTTGGAGCGAGGCTGATAGTATTTCTCGGGCGTGAAATTACGTATAGCCCTATCCCTCTCGCATATCGCGCGAACGATCGGCACTATAACACGCCCCACGCGAAGAAGCGTACCCGATTTAAGCGTTGCAAAACGGGTTAAGTTTATGCCGTACAGCCAATCCATATAGGTGCGCGCGAAGCCTTCGTTTGCAAGTCTATCGTAATTCGACTCGTCGGGAGATTCTGCGAGTGCAATTTGTATAGTTTCCGCAGTCTGATCTGGAAGCCAAAGGCGTGCAAAACGCTTGCCTTCCACGAAAAACGGCTGTGTGGGTGTGAGGTCAAAAGACTTCATAATGCAAAGACGGACGATTATCTCGCCTTCCCTGTCAGAGTCGCCTGCGTTAATTATCGTGTCAACATCAGTACGGCGACAAAGCGAGCGTATCGTTTCAAATTGACGTGCCGTACCGTCATCCCCTTTGCCAGATTTACGGAGCTCGTAGCAAAAAGCCTCAGGAAAGCACGGAAGTCCCTCAAGCGACCATTTTGAGCCGCGTTCACCACCCGTGTAATATTCAACGTCAGCAAGCGAAAAGAGATGTCCAAACGCCCACGTGACTATGTAATCGCCCACGGTGTAAAATCCGCTTCCCTTTGTATTGCCGCCAAGTGCGGCAACTATCGAGCGGGCAAGCGAGGGCTTTTCCGCGATTATAAGCTTCATATAAGTCCTGTTTCCTTAAGAATTACTATTCCGATAAAAAGTGTAAACACGCACATCAGCGTGGAAATAAGCAAAATCTGTGCCGTTAAGTGATGGTCGCTTTTCATTTCCTTTGACATAATGTAACTCGAAACAGCCGCAGGTCCTCCGAGGATTATGAGTACTACACCAAGCTCAATACCGCGAAGCCCGAGCATCACTGCAAAGATAAGCGACATAGTAGGAACAAGTACCGTCTTAACCGCACTCGCTGCAATTGCAAGGCCAAGTCTTCCCTTGAGTGAAAACAGCTTAAAGCTTGCTCCAAGTGAGAGAAGCGAAATAGGCATAGCCATATCCGAAAGGTATGAAAGTCCCTTATTGAGCGCAACAGGAAGTCCTATCGGCAAAAGCTGCCAGAGTAACGCCAATGCAACGGCCACAATAAGCGGATTTGTGAATATCGTCTTGGCAATATGTACCGTAAGCTCCTTCAGTGTAAACTTCTTTTCGCGAGGTGCAAATATGGAAAGCACCACAACCGCATACACGTTAAAGAGCACTACCACAAACGGAAGTACCATTGCGATAACGGACTTACCCGCTTCACCGAACATATTGAAAATAAGCGTCACACCAAGGATCGCTGCATTAGATCGGAATGTGCCCTGTGCGAACGCGCCGCACTTTCCTTTATCCTTGATAAACAACGGCAATATCACAGAAGAAAGTATTGCGCATACAGTAACTGCCGCGATACAGAAAACGATAAGTCTAATATTAAGACTCTCGGAAATATCGGTGGTGGCTATATCGAGAAACAAAAGAGCCGGAAGGCATATTTTAAAAACGAGCTTGTCGCATATAGCGAGAAAATCATCGTTGAACATACCTACTTTTTTGAGAATTGCGCCAAGCAGCACCATCAAAAATATCGGAGCAACGGTATTAAAGCTATAAATAAAACTATCGAGCACAGTAGCTCACCTTCCTTCTTACTTAAGAAAATCGGGTAAAAATTCGTCTGATAAGTTATTCTTTGCAAAGCCTCTTATCTTGTCAAGCGTCCAAATTTTTCTATCGGCGGTCTGACCGTAGTTCGGGCAGCCGTGAAGCGCCACAAGATCCTCTGTGTAGTCTTCCATCATATAGACCTGAAGTCCGAGGCGCTGTTTGTTGTAGTGTGTAACTGTGGGGTTATATATCGGATTTTCGATAACCAGCTGCCCGTCAGAGTTTCTGACGATATCGAAGGTAACCATACCGCCTACAAGGTTGAAATTGTCATACTGTGTAGAGATAAGGTTTCCAAGCGAATATATAACAAGTGTGCGGCTTCCGTCGGATGCCGTTTTCCACTCCATATTCTGAATAACATGCGGATGCATACCAATGATAACGTCCGCGCCTGCCTCGGTAATGGCAGTTGCGAGATTTTTCTGTGACGAGGACAGCACAAAGCTGTTTTCCACGCCCCAATGCATCACGACGAATACTAGGTCGGCAAGTGTGTCCGCTTTTTTCGTCATACGGACTATTTCCGCCTCATTTATGTACGGTATGTACATTGTACTACCAGCAGGAAGATACATACCGTTCGTGTCATAAGTATATGAGATAAAGGCGATCGACACTCCGTTTTTCTCTACAACGCGTATGTTTTCATAATCGGCCTTGTCATAGTAACCGCCGAGCATTGTGACCTTATCTTCCCGCTCGTGCCAATAGTCGAGCGTATTCCTATAACCCGATTCTTTTTTGTCGAGCACGTGGTTGTTTGCAACGTTTATAATGTCAAATCCAAGCTCGATAAGCGTGTCACCTACCGCCTCGGGAGTGTTGAAATTCGGATGACCCGAAACGGTCATCTCATCACCGCAAATAGGCGTTTCCTGATTGATAAACGCAAGGTCGGCAGCGGCTATCATGTCCGCAATTCCGTCGTACATATCGATAAAGTTGTATTTCTCATTGCCCGTGGCTCTTGCTCTTGCATCGGTGTAAACATTCTCGTGAATGATGTTATCACCTGCCGCGAGGAAGCTTATCAGAACGTTATCATTCTTCTTTTCACCATTATTGCCGTTCAAATCAGGCTCCGTCGTATCAACTCTCACGTTAACATCATCGGTGTTATCCACGGGCGGTGCGGTGATAATAGTCGCGTTCGGATCAAGCGTGTCGTCGGGTACAATAAGTTCGCCGATGTCGCTCGGTGTATTTGCGCAAGATCCCATAAGCACAAGCACCAGGGATAGCGCCGCAAATTTTAAAACTTTTTTCATTTTAAACACCTTTTATTTCTTATCTGCAGTGCACGGATGCTTGAAGAAGGAATCCAGATCTGCAAACCATTTGCCCTCTTCGTTCTTCTTAAATCCGAGCCACATAATAAACTTATCGTCGCAGTCAGCGTCAAAATAAGCCGTATGAACACCGTGAAGGTCAATGAAATTCATAGTCTGACGGCCCATGATGAACATAGCCTCGGTGTCGTCCGTTCCTACAGCTTTTGCAAGGTCAACAATGTGAGCCGATGTACCGAGCTTAAACTGGCATATTCCCACGAAATCGCCTGATGCCTCGTTGTCAAGCTCGTCGCGCACCCAAGCGCCGTACGCCAAAAGATCGGGATCATACTCAACCTTACAACGCGCACAAAGCTGTTCCTGATATGATTTATCCTGAATAGGTTTGATTATAAGCATTTGTTAGTCCTCTTATTTTGCGTTATTTTTAAGATACTGCACCTGTGTTTTTGTGAGATGGCGCCACGCACCGGGCTTCAAGCTCTGAAGCTTTAAGTCACCAATTGCGACGCGCGTAAGTCTGTTAACGGTAAGACCGCACTGCTCACACATTTTGCGTATCTGTCTGTTTCTTCCCTCGTAAAGCTCCATTCGAAGCACCGTTACCTCACGGCGCTTGTCTGAGCGCATTGAATGTATTTCCGTTTTAACAGGCATTATTTCGTATCCGTCTATTGTCATTGGTCCGGAGAGTTTTTTTATCGTTTCTCGCTCTACCTTTCCCGCAACCTCGACGTGGTATATTTTCGGTATTTTATGACGCGGATGCGTGAGCTTATTCGCAAGATCACCATCATTTGTGAGAAGTAAAAGCCCGTCTGAATCCATGTCTAGCCGACCGACGGGGTAAACTCTCGTTCCAACATCTTTGCAAAGCTCCACAACGGTCGGACGTCCGCGCTCATCTGAAGCGGTAGTAACGTATCCGCGCGGCTTATTCAGCATTATGTAAATATAACGCTTAAAGTTGTTTTTCACAACCTTACCGTTATATTCGATAGTATCGACATCGGGATCAACCTTCTGTCCGATTTCGGCGGTAACGCCGTTTACGCGCACCGCGCCACGCGATATTTCACGCTCGGCGGCACGGCGGCTCATTATTCCTGCATCAGCAAGATATTTTTGTAAACGCAGTTCTTCCATAACTATTTCAATATTCTTTCAAAAAGATTTTGTTTGTACTCTACTCGCTCGGCTGTTTCTTCAGCATAAAGCGCTACCTCGCCGAGCTTTTCTCCGTCGGAGTAAAACTCGATTTTTCCGACAATATCGCCTTCTTTAACAGGCGCCCAGAAATATCTCGGAAGGATAATCCTACGAGTGATATTACCCATGTCCGTCGGCAGTATAAGCGAAAGCGCCTCGCGGTTTTTTATAGTTACTTCCTCGCTTTCGCTTCCGATGCAGGGAGAGATAAAAACCGACTGGTAAGGCTCAATAAGTGACACACGGTGAACACTGGCAAAACCAAGATCAAGCATCGCCGTATGATCTGCCCAATCGTCGGGCGCCCCAAGCGTTACCGCTATAAGAGTCATCCCATCACGCTCTGCCGCAGATACAAGGCATCTCCCGCTCGCCTTTGTAAACCCCGTTTTAACGCCTATAGCTCCGTCGTAAATATGGAGCATTTTGTTGTGGTTGTGAAGGCTTCGCACGCTTTCGCCATATTCTATACGGTACTTGTCAGTCGACACAATACTTCTGAACGTATTGTTTTCAAGCGCCGCCGCGCTGATACGTGCAAGATCGTGCGCTGTAGTGTAGTGATCATCGTCGGAAAGTCCGTGTGGATTTGTAAAATGTGTGTCACATAACCCAAGCTCACTCGCCTTTTCATTCATCATTTCAGCAAATGCCTCAATAGAGCCTGCAACGCCTATGGCTATTGCCGCCGCGGCATCATTGGCGCTCTCAAGCATAAGCGCCCATATAAGCGCTTCGAGCGTTATCTTGTCGCCTGCCTTCAGATATATTGACGAGCCTTCTATTCCTGTCGCCGCCGCATCAACTACAATTTCGCGTGAAATATCGCCCGACTCGATAGCAACGAGCGCGGTCATTATTTTCGTGGTGCTCGCCATAGGACGGCGCGTGTACGCGTCCTTTTCATAAAGCACCCTGCCCGTTTCGGTTTCAATCATTATAGCCGATTTTGCCGACACGTCAAGCGCACTTACATTAGCGCAAAATAAGCATAAAATAAGCGCTGTGGCCAAAAATAGCGAGATAAATCTAATTTTTCGCATAATAACTCTCCTGAATGTAAAGCTTCAGTAAAAGCGTTTACAGAAAGCGAGAGCTTATGCCGTGAAAGTTATTCCTCGTCTGCCTTATCGGGGCACTTCTCGTCGTTCTTATCTTCGGACTTATTTTTTGCGAAAATTTCCTTGAACTTTGCGATAAGCTCGGGAGAACGCTCGATAAAGCCAGCAATCTGGTCAACACGGTCGGGTGTGCCGCCCTCACCCTGACCAACGTTCAGCATCTGAACATTGCCTTCAGGGGATACTACTAAAAAGCCCACAGGCTGTACTGTAACACCTGTTCCGCCGCCACCGCCGAAATTGGTGGTAAGCACACTGGAACGCTCGGTTGCTTCTGCAGCCTTCTTTGCGTTCTTGCCGATGTAATCAACGCCGCCCGAAGCAAATCCGACCATAACCTTCGACACGGGAATTACAGTGGTACCGCCTGGAGTGTTGATAGGATTACCGATAATTGTATTCGCATCAACGACGTTTCTGATTTGTTCAAGAGAGGTTTCAATAATTCCGGAAATTTTGTTGTCTGCCATTTTATGTTCTCCTTTTTGATTTTTATGAGTAATTATTTCTGTTTTATATATGCCCAAAGTGAGCGAATCGCTATATCGAATATCTGCCAGATACGAAGGGAAAATGCGATATCCACATCTGCTTTTGTCTTAGTTGAAATGAAATCCGGTGCTACCACAATTTCTTCGTTTTTGGGAACCACAAGTGACACCGTATTATCCAAAAGCTCGAGAATACACTGCACAGTGCCGCAAACAGCACCGTAAAGCACAGCTGTCGTTGCCGCATCCATTGATGCTACTATTATGCGCAGGCGTTTGACTTTGATATGCAAATGTCGTCCGAAGCGCTCTAAAAAGACCTTGACAATTTCGAGTACCGTTTCCAAAAGCTCTGAAATATCGCGCTTTTCTTTTGGCTTTGTCTGTAACGCTTGAGAAACTTTACTCGTTTTTTTCTTTTCCGACTTTTTATCGGATTTTTTCTTTGCTTTTGCTTCTTTTTTTGCTTGATTTTTTCTGAATTTTTCTATTTTGTAGTCGGATAGCCGCACCGTTTTTTCACGCCTCGGATAGAGCTTTATGCGAAATATACCGACGCCGAGCCAAAGTAAGGTATCGTCGGCAAGCTTTATCTTAATTCCGATGCGAAGCATCAGAATAAGCGTAAGTAACGCCAGAATACCGAGCGCTATAAGCCAGCCCATCGCATCACTCTCCCTTTTACGTCGTTATTTTAATCAACCGGCTCGTCCACCGGCTTTTCTTCCGGCACAGCAAACAGCTCAATAGACGGCAAATCGTCCACCGAGGATATGCCGAATATGCGAAGAAACGCATCCGTCGTGCGGAAAAGCGACGGTCTGCCGGGCGCATCGAGCTGACCGCAAACCTCTATAAGCCCCTTATCCGTAAGATTATTGACTGTGTAGCTCGAATCTATACCACGTACAGAGTCGATATACGAGCGGGTTACCGGCTGATGGTATGCGACTATCGCAAGCGTTTCCATCGAGCTTCGCGACAGATTGCCGCCCTGACGTACACCGAGTGCCGAGCGTATCTTTTCAATATGCGCTTCCTTGGTGCAAAGTTGGCACGTTTCCTTAAACATAACAAGCTGTATTCCGCGCTCGTTTTCGGGATTTTCGTATTCCGCTTTCATCTCTGCGAGTATTTGCTTGACCTCGCTCGTCATACATTCTGCCGCATCCGCAAGCGTTTCGTATGTAAGAGGGTGTCCTGCGGCAAAAAGTACCGCCTCAATTATAGGCTTCGCTGACATTGTTATCACCGCCTGTCATTCTTTCATGATTTAGATTCACTTTAAAGTCCGTTATCTCGCCGAAATCCGTTTCTTCAACCGGACGGAGAGTAACCCTGTTCTTTTTCATAAGCTCAAGCACTGCAAGGAAGGTTGCTATAAGCTCGCTTCGGCTTTTTGCAGTTAAAAGTATCGAGGTATAAAGCGCCTCGCCATTTTTAACAAGATATCGTATAACACCGTATATTTTTCCGCTTACGGGAACTATCGGCGTGCGCAGTATGCGTTCAAACGGCTTTGTCGCCGCCTCACGGTTAGCTTCGTCAAGCGCCGCTTTATCCATTGTGCGAAGCATACGTAACATAACACGGCGAAGTGCGTCCGCTTCCTGCGGCTCTATTTTACCCGAGTCGGGCTTTACCTCATCGGTATCCTTCACCATGCGTCCCGAATAAACGCCGAATTGCTCCGAGAGATACCCTGCCGCCTGCTTCATTTTTTGATATTCGAGAAGCATCGCAGCAAGCTTTGCGCGAGGGTCTTCCTCATCGTCTTCGGGTTTAGGAAGAAGCATTTTGCTCTTAATGAGCATAAGCTCGCTAGCCATAACGATAAACTCGCCCGCGACCTCCATATCCATCCTCTGCATCTCTTCAATGTGCTCCATGTACTGGTCGAAGATTAGTGCTATGGGTATATCGGTTATTTCAACCTTGTTTTTGTCAATAAGCTTTAAAAGCAAATCGAGAGGTCCCTCGAAGGCTTCAAGCTTGAACTGTATGTTTTCCAATGTAAAACCACCTTGATTTTAAACTAATGGGATAAGCCAACGGATAGCGTATGAAACACCGTTCACCGCAATGGAGAGCGGCGCGTCAAGAAATCCCAGGAAGAGGAGCAATAGTATTGCAAGCGATATATACTGTTCATACTTCATAACACCGAAGTATGCCTTGTCGGGCAAAATCGAATAAAGCACACGCGAGCCGTCAAGGGGCGGTACGGGTATGAAATTAAACACCGCAAGCGAAACGTTCATAATATGGAACATTGCAAAAAAACCGACTGCAACATCAACAAGATTATAAACAAACTGATTAGGTATCGGTATTCTTCCGCCAGCAAACAAAAACAGTATAAGCTCATACACAAGTGCACCGAAAGTGGCAAGTATAAGGTTCATCACCGGCCCTGCAAGCGCAGACAATGCCATACCGAGCTTCGGACGCTTGAATTTTCCTGCTCTTATCGGCACGGGATTCGCCCACCCGAAACCAAACAGAAGCATCGAAATAAATCCAAAAAGATTAAGATGCTTCACGGGATTCAGGGAAAGCCTGCCAAATTTTGCCGCGGTATCGTCACCGAGCTTATTTGCCAACCATCCGTGCGCAACCTCGTGAAAAGTAAGCGCTATTAGAACAATTATGAGCCTTTGCAGAAGCTCCATTACCGCTATGGCGGGATTACTTGCACCGCCAAACAGTGTGTTAAGCATTATTTTCCTCCAGAATAGCGAGTATCGCGCGAAGTGCCTCGTCTTTACCCGTTCCGTCAAGAGCCGAGAACGGAATTATCGTAGTTCTCTCCCGTACAAGCGGATGTTCACGAAGTTCTTCGAGCGCCGCTTTGCGGTTGGTAACGTTAAGCTTGTCCGCCTTCGTTGCAATTATTATATACGGAATGCCCGACTGATTCATAAAGTCAAGCATCATTTCGTCGTCAGCCGTCGGACCTACTTTGAGGTCGATAAGCTGTGCAACTGCAGTCATTGTGCCCGACGTAAAATACGAATCGGTAAGCTTAGACCACTTCGCCTTATCCGCAGGCGCACGCTTTGCAAAGCCATAACCGGGAAGGTCAACGATGTAAAGCTTTTTGTCCACGCGGTAAAAGTTTATAGTGATAGTTTTACCCGGCGAGCCGGAAACTCTCGCAAGACTCTTTCGTCCGACAAGTTTATTTAGAAGCGAGCTTTTCCCGACGTTTGAACGCCCCGACAGAGCTATCTGCGGCAACTTATCGGTCGGGAACTGACTTTGCAGTCCCGCCGTCATTACAAGCTCGGTATTACTTACGTTGAGAGCCATATTTTCTCCTTATCAGCGAACAAGTGCGTGCGAAAGCACCTCGTCCGCGGTCTTTACTCTTATAAATTCAATATTGTCGCGCACTACGTCAGCGCAGTTTTCAAGGTCTGCAAAATTATCTTCGGGAATGAGAATAGTTCCGACTCCTGCTGCGTATGCCGCAAGCGTTTTCTCACGAAGTCCACCTATAGGAAGTACGTTTCCGCGAAGCGTAACCTCTCCTGTCATCGCGATATCACGTCTGACAGGCGCACCTGACAGCGCACTTGCAATAGCCGTAACAAGAGTTACGCCTGCACTCGGACCGTCCTTCGGAACGGCGCCTTCGGGTACGTGGATATG
>JAZNLM010000027.1:0-23242 GCA_045579105.1 Candidatus Flemingiibacterium sp. | reverse complement strand
GTTGACGTGCCTGCTTCCAACATGAAGAAGGCAATCGCTGACATTCTTCTCACTGAGGGCTACATCAAGTCCTATCAGGTAATTGAAGATGGCAAGCAGGGCGTTATCAGAATCACCCTCAAGTATGGTCAGGGCAAGTCCAAGATCATCAAGGGTCTTCGCAGAGTTTCCAAGCCCGGTCTTCGCATTTATGCGAGCTGTGAGGATATGCCTCGCGTAATGAACGGTCTCGGAATCGCTATCATCTCTACCTCCAAGGGCATCATGACCGACAAGGCAGCTCGTGCTAACAATGTCGGCGGCGAAGTGCTTGCCTTTGTATGGTAATCAGCAGGAAGGAGATATAAAATGTCTAGAATTGGAAGAACTCCGATCGCCGTTCCCGCTGGCGTAGAAGTAAAAGTCGCCCAAGGAAATGTAGTTACTGTTAAGGGTCCTCTCGGAACTCTTACCGAAACCTTTAATTCCAGAATGGCCATTAATGTTGAGGGCACAGAGATCACCGTTACCCGTCCTACCGACGATAAGGATGATCGCGCAGTTCACGGTCTTACCAGAACTCTCCTCGCAAACATGGTTGAAGGCGTTACCAATGGTTATAAGAAGAAGCTCGAGATCAACGGTGTAGGTTACAGAGCACAGAAGCAGGGTACAACCCTCCTTCTCAACCTCGGTTATTCTCACAACGTTACCTTCGAAGAGTTCGACGACATTAAGTTCGAAGTACCTTCGCAGACTGAGATCATCATCAGCGGTATCAACAAGCAGACCGTAGGTCAGATTGCTGCACAGATCCGCGAGAAGAGACCTCCCGAGCCGTACCTTGGTAAGGGTATTAAGTATGAAGGCGAACACATTCGCCGTAAGGCCGGCAAAACCGGTAAATAATGAAAGGAGTGGACTTGCATGGTATCGAGAAAGGATAGTAATATCCAGCGTCTTAAGAGACACAAGAGAGTTAGAGCCAAGATTTCTGGCACTGCAGCTCGTCCGCGTCTCTGCGTATATCGTTCGCTTAACAACATCCAGGCTCAGGTCATCGATGATGTTGCAGGCGTAACTCTTGCATCCGCTTCCTCCCTTGAAAAAGCTTTCGAGGGCATCGGCGGAAACAAGGAAGCAGCTAAGAAGGTCGGTCAGCTTGTCGCTGAACGCGCAGCTGCAAAGGGTATCACCGAAGTCGTATTCGACAGAGGCGGATACGTTTACCACGGTCGTGTATTGGAGCTTGCAGAAGGTGCAAGAGAAGGCGGACTTAAGTTCTAAAATCAGCAAGCTGATTTTAGAACGGGAGTTTTCAACTTCGAGTTCAATGAACTCGATTCCCTTTGGAAACCGATGAAAATCTCCCCGTTCTTTGAACGAGGTTCGCAAAAGACCAGTTTATACACGGTTTGGTCAAAAACCAAATTTTATATTCTAAGAGAGGAAACGGGTATCGGACAAAGAGCCGTGTAAAACCCGTGTGGCAAACAAAATGGCAAAGCAGAATTTTGATCCGGCTACTCTCGATCTTACGGAGCAGACAGTCTGCATCAGACGTGTTTCGAAGACCGTTAAGGGTGGACGTATTATGAGATTTACCGCGCTGATGGTTGTTGGCGACGGTAACGGTCACGTAGGCTACGGTCTCGGCAAGGCTGCCGAGGTTCCGGACGCTATCCGTAAGGGCGTTGAGGATGCAAAGAAGAACATGATCGAAGTTTCCATGAGAGGCTCGACCATTCCTCACGAGGTTATTGGTGAGTTCGGCGCAGGCCGCGTTCTCCTTAAGCCCGCAGCTCCCGGTACCGGTGTTATCGCAGGCGGCGCAGTTCGTGCCGTAATCGAGAAGGCCGGCATTAAGAACATCCGTACAAAGTGCCTTCGTTCCAATAACCCTGTGAACGTAATCAAGGCTACTTTCGAGGGACTCAAGACGCTTCGTAACGCTGAAGAAGTTGCAGCAATGCGCGGAATCAGCAAGGAAGCGGTAACGAAATAAGGAGGCTTAATAAGATGGCAAACGCAAAAGTAACACTTGTTAAGAGCCTTATCGGCGCAAAGCAGAATCAGAAGGCTACTGCAGCTTCGCTCGGTCTTCGCAAGATCGGCGACTCTGTTATCCATGCTGATAATGAAGTCCTCGACGGCAAGGTAAAGGTTATTTCTCACCTTGTAAAGAAGGAAACCGTATAATTTATACAAAAATTCAGTATAAGGAGGAAAAACCTAATGAAGCTTCATGAACTTTCACCTGCCGCAGGCTCCAATGCTCCCGCATGGCGCAAAGGCAGAGGTGCAGGCTCTGGTAACGGCAAGACTGCCGGTAAGGGCCATAAGGGTCAGAACGCTCGCTCCGGCGGCGGTGTAAGACCCGGATTTGAAGGCGGTCAGATCCCGCTTTACAGAAAACTTCCTAAGAGAGGTTTCTACAACCAGTTCTCTACTAAGTACGCTATCGTGAACGTAGAGGCACTTAACGTGTTCGAGGACGGTGCAACCGTAAATCTCGCAGCACTTATCGAAAAGGGTATTATTCGCAAGGCATTTGATGGACTTAAAGTGTTAGGCAACGGAGATATCACTAAAAAGCTTACCGTTGAAGCAACAGTCTTTTCAGCAACTGCTAAAGAAAAGATCGAAGCAGCGGGCGGAAAGACTGAGGTGATCTAATGTTTAAGACACTCAGAAATGCCTGGGCACAGCCTGAGCTTCGCCGTAAACTCTTATACGTAGTATTCATCGTAATACTTTACAGAATCGGTTCTGCGATTCCGGTACCTTACATGAGTGCTGCTGTATATGACGGCATTATGCAGATGGGAAGCGGCTCTATATTTGAGTATATGAGTATTATTTCCGGTTCTGCATTCTCGCAGGCAACTCTCTTCGCGCTCTCCATTTCGCCGTACATCAACTCTTCAATTATCATGCAGCTCCTCAGCGTGGCAATTCCCGCACTCGAGAATATGTCCAAGGATGAGGACGGCAGAAAGAAGATCAATCAGATCACCCGTGTGGTTACTATCGCTATCGCGCTTATAACTTCTTACGGTTACTATATGTATCTGAGAAATTACGGCTTTATTACCGACTACTCGGTATTTGCAGCAATCGTAATCATCGCATGCTACACTGCAGGTTCTGCACTTATCATGTGGCTTGGTGAGAAGATAAACGAAAACGGAATCGGTAACGGTATTTCCATTATCCTCTTCGTTAACATCGTTTCTTCTGCTCCCTCGTTTATTACAAATCTTGTAGGCAGCATCGTAAACGGCGGTCTTGTTGATATCATTGCCGCTGTAGTTTTGGTTATCATTGCTCTTGCAATGGTGCTTTTCATCATCTTTATCACGCATTCTGAAAGACGTATTCCGATTCAGTACGCAAAACGTCAGGTTGGTCGCAAGATGTATGGCGGTCAGAGCTCAAATCTCCCGCTTAAGCTGAATATGTCCGGCGTTATGCCCGTCATCTTCGCGAATTCCATTCTTGCACTTCCCAGCACGATTGCTATGCTGTTCCGCACCCCCGAAGAGGGTACGTTCTGGTATGGCTTCCAGAGACTCTTCTCGTATCAGTCCTGGTTCTACGCTGTACTTTTCCTCGTGCTCATCATTGCTTTCTCGTACTTCTACATTGCGATCTCCTTCAATCCTATTGAAGTATCGAACAATCTTAAGAAGAACGGCGGCAATATCCCCGGTATTCGTCCCGGCAAGCCTACTTCCGACTACATCACGAAGATCCTCAATAAGGTAACTCTTATGGGTGCATTCTTCCTCGCAGGTGTTGCGGTACTTCCGCTTGTTGCGAATATTCTCTCGGGCAACCGTCTTACCGGTATCGCATTCGCAGGTACTTCGGTCATCATCGTTGTCGGTGTTGCACTTGAAACCTACCGCGAGCTTGAGGCTCAGATGACCATGCGTCATTACAAGGGCTTCCTTGAATAAGCACTATTTCGTTTTCGCCGATTTAAGATAACCTCTTAAATCGGGCGAGACGGGTAGCTCAACTTTTGGAGAAAAATTTATGAAAATGATTTTCCTCGGCGCTCCCGGCGCCGGCAAGGGTACTCAGGCAGAGATCGTTTCTGAAAAGTATGCGATTCCCGCAATCTCTACGGGCGCTATCATCAGAGAAGCGATAAAGAATGAGACCGAAATGGGCAAGGCTGCAAAGCAGTACACCGAAAACGGTGCACTTGTTCCAGATGAAGTCGTTATCGGCATCATCAAGGAGCGTCTTGCTATGGATGACTGCAAGAACGGATTTATTCTTGACGGTTTTCCGAGAACTGTACCGCAGGCCGAAGCTCTTGAAGATATGAACGTTGAGATCGATCTTGTTGTAAACATCTTCGTTCCCGATGAGAAGATTGTTGAGAGAATGTCCGGCAGACGCGTATGCGCTAAGTGCGGTGCATCTTATCACACCATTTTCAACCCCTCAAAGAGCGGTGAGATCTGCGACAAGTGCGGCGATAAGCTCACTATCCGCAAGGACGATGCTCCCGAGGTCGTTAAGAGCCGACTCGTTACCTACCATGAGCAGACACAGCCGCTCGAAAACTTCTATGAAAAGCGCGGCAAGCTTGCAACTGTTGTAGGTCAGGAAAAGCTTGAGGACACAACGGCCTTAACGCTTGCTCTTATCGAAGAAAAGAAACAGGGCAGATAAAATCAATGATATCGGTTAAAAACAAGGACCAAATAAAGTTAATGCGTGAAGCAGGCAGGATTACCGGTGAGGCACTCGCTCTTGCTGGTGAATCCATAAAGCCGGGTATGACCACCAAACAGCTCGACACGATAATTCGTCACCACATTGAAAAGTGTGGAGCGAAGCCTTCGTTCCTCGGCTACGGCGGATTCCCCGGAAGCGCTTGTATCAGCATCAACAACGAGGTCATACACGGTATCCCCTCAGCCAGAGTGATTGAGGAAGGCGACATAGTAAAGGTCGACGTCGGTGCCTTTTATAAAGGTTTCCACGGAGACAGCGCCAATACCTTTGCCGTTGGCAAGATATCAGACGAAGCTATGAAGCTCATCGAAGTCACAAAGGAAAGCTTTTGGCGCGGTATTGCCGAGGCTAAACCCGGTAACAGGGTTGGCGACATCGGTTTTGCGGTGCAGAGCTATGTTGAGGAAAACGGCTTTTCGGTCGTGAAACGCTACGTCGGTCACGGCGTTGGCGCAGATCTTCACGAATCGCCTGACGTTCCGAATTTCGGTACGAAGGGACGCGGAGTAAGACTTTGCGCGGGCATGACCATAGCGGTTGAGCCGATGGTTAACATCGGTGCGCCCGACGTTATCGAGAAAAGCGACAAATGGACTGTCGTAACCGCAGATGGTACGCTCTCTGCTCACTACGAGCACACGATTGCGATAACCGATGACGGCGTGATAGTTCTGACGAAGATTGATTAACACTTAATACCCATTAAGGAGGGATTATTCTGCCTAAGGACGACGTTGTAGAATTCGAGGGTACGGTCGTAGAGGCGCTGCCTAACGCCGTATTTAAGGTTCAGCTTCCCAACGGGCACATCATTACCGCCCACATTTCGGGAAAGCTTCGCATGAATTATATTAAAATTCTCCCCGGTGACAAGGTTACGGTAGAAGTTACCGTTTACGACCTTACCAAGGGTAGAATTACCTGGAGAGCTAAATAAGCTCAAAAATTTGTACGCATAAGACACATAACTGTGAGAAAGGCATGGTGAACACAATGAAAGTAAAACCATCCGTTAAGAAGATCTGCGAGAAGTGCAAGATCATCAAGAGACATGGTCGTGTCATGGTCATCTGCGAGAATCCTAAGCATAAGCAGAGACAGGGCTAAACCAACAACAAACCTAAACTTTTAAAGAAGGGGTGAATTAACGAATGGCACGTATTGCCGGTGTTGATATTCCGAACAACAAGAGAGTTGAAATCGCTCTCACCTATATCTACGGTATCGGTCTTAAGAGCTCCAAGGATATCCTTGCAAAGACCGGTGTAGATCCCGATAAGCGCGCAAAGGACCTCACTGAAGAGGACACCGCTAAACTCAGAGACGAGATCGAAAAGAACTACAACGTTGAGGGTGACCTCCGTCGTGACGTTGCACTTGACATCAAGCGCATGATCGAAATCAACTGCTACCGCGGTATCAGACATAGAAAAGGTCTGCCTGTAAGAGGTCAGCGCACCAAGACCAATGCGAGAACCAGAAAGGGTCCCGCAAAGACTATCGCAAATAAGAAGAAGTAAGGAGTGAACTAAGATGGCAAAAGCTGCTAAGAAGGTTATCAAGAAGCGCCGCGAACGCAAGAACATCGAAAAGGGTGCTGCACATATTCGCGCAACCTTCAATAACACTATCGTTACCATTACCGACGTAGCCGGCAACGCTGTATCGTGGGCATCCGCGGGCGAGCTTGGATTCAAGGGTTCCAGAAAATCCACTCCTTACGCTGCTCAGATGGCTTCCGAGACCGCTGCAAAGGCGGCTATGGATCACGGTATGAAGACCGTTGAGGTTTATGTTAAGGGTCCCGGTGCAGGTCGTGAGTCCGCAATCCGCGCTCTCCAGTCGACCGGTCTTGACATCAGCCTTATCAAGGACGTAACTCCCATTCCTCACAATGGCTGCCGTCCTCCCAAGCGCAGAAGAGTTTAATTAGAAGGAGGAAATACAAATGGCAAGATATACAGGTTCCTCGTGCAAGCTGTGCCGCAGAGAAGGCATGAAGCTGTTCCTTAAGGGCGACCGTTGCCTTAGCAGCAAGTGTGCTGTTACCGCAAGAGGTACTGCTCCCGGTCAGCATGGCGCTGCTAAGAAGAAGATGTCCGAGTATGGCACGCAGATGCGCGAAAAGCAGAAGGCAAAGAGATACTATGGCGTTCCCGAGAAGCAGTTCAGAAACTACTTCACTATCGCGGACAAGAAGGAAGGCATGACCGGTGAGAACCTTCTCACTATCCTTGAACTTCGTCTTGACAACGCTGTTTACAGAATGGGTATGGCAGAGAGCCACAAGGAAGCTCGTCAGCTCGTTCGTCACAATCATTTCAGACTCAACGGTAAGAAGGTTAACATTCCTTCCATCATCCTCAAGACCGGTGACGTTATCACTGTTTCCGAGAGCAGCCGTCAGTCTGACAAGATCAAGGGCCTTATCGAATCTATGCAGACCAAGCTTACTCCCAAGTGGCTTGAAGTAGATAAGGAAAACGCTACTGCAAAGGTAATTGCTACTCCCGATCGCGAGGACGTTGATCTTCCTCTCGAAGAGCAGCTCATCGTCGAGTTGTATTCCAAGTAATAACAACCTCCGATATACCCAGTACGTTTTTAAGGCTGTGTTTATATTCATAGGAGGGTTATTGAATGATAGAAATAGAGAAGCCTAATATAGCAACCGTTGACTTAAGCGAAGACGGAAAGTATGGCAAGTTCGTCGTTGAGCCGCTGGAGCGCGGCTACGGTACCACGCTCGGTAACTCCCTGCGTCGTGTACTTTTAAGCTCGCTTCCCGGTGTTGCTGTTGTCAGCATCAAGATCGATGGCGTTCTTCATGAGATTACTACTATCCCCGGCGTTAAGGAAGACGTTACCGAGATAGTTCTCAACGTAAAGGGCATCACTGCAAAGCTTCACACTAACGGACCTAAGACCGTTACCATTGACGTAAACGGTCAGTGCAACGTTACTGCAGGCGATATCAAGCAGGATGCAGACATTGAGATCCTCGATCCAGATCATCATATCGCAACCGTAAGCGAAGGCACCCGCTTCTACATGGAGCTTACCTTTGATCACGGCAGAGGATATGTGTCTCAGGAGAAGAACAAGCAGAACAATCCGTCCGTTATCGGTCTTATTTACACCGACTCGATCTACACTCCCGTGTACAATGTAAGCTACACTGTTGAGAACACCCGTGTCGGAAGCAACACAGATTACGACAAGTTAACGCTTGAAGTCAAAACCAACGGTACTATCTCCGCTAAAGAAGCTATCTCACTTGGCGCCAAGATACTCAACGAGCATCTCAACCTCTTTGTTGATCTTTCTGATGAAGCAAAGAAGGCAGAAATCATGGTTGAGCGTGAAGAGACTATTAAGGAAAAAGTCCTTGAGATGACCATTGAGGAGCTTGACATGTCGGTACGCAGCTTCAACTGCTTGAAGCGCGCCGGCATCGATACGGTTGAAGACCTTACCAACCGCACCGAGGAGGACATGATAAAGGTTCGCAACCTCGGTAAGAAGTCGCTCGAAGAAGTAATTCAGAAGTTACATTCTTTGGGCCTTGATCTGAAGAAAGAGGAAGAATAATGCAAAAACTTCGTTTTCGCACCGAGTTCGAGGCTTGAATAGCATAGCCATTCATTTCGGCGAAGCCCGAAACGCCTCAAACGTCTACTGCGATTTCGATAATTGCTTATTCAACCACATTTCATACTCTACTAAACCGTAAAAGGAGGGACTTATAATGCCCGGAACCAGAAAACTCGGCAGAACTACCGCGCACAGAAAAGCAATGCTCAGAGGCATGGTAACTTATCTGCTCGAAAATGGCTCTATAGAGACCACCTTGACTCGTGCCAAGGAGGTACGCGCTCTTGCTGAAAAGATGATTACTCTTGGCAAGAAGAACACTCTCGTATCCCGTCGTGCAGCTCTCGCTTTCATCACGAAGGAGGACGTTGTTAAGAAGCTGTTTGATGTAATCGCTCCCGAATACGCTGATGTAAACGGTGGTTACACTCAGATTTACAAGCTCGGACCGCGTCGCGGCGACGCTGCTGAAATGGCACTTATCAAGCTCACTAAGACTGAGATTGTTAAGAAAGAAGAGCCCAAGAAGGCATCCAAGAAGGCTCAGCAGGCTGAGGACGCTGAATAATTCAGTTATAAAAAAACTCCATCGCGTATGCGATGGAGTTTTTTTATAGAGAAACTACCGGATAAGGCGGCGGTCATGATTTACATCCCGTTGGCGGCAACTATGGGTGTGTTATTCAAAAAATTTAGTGAAAGTGACAATTGAATAATATATGCAAAAAGTGTATAATTATTGTAAGAAATATCGCATCTGGAGGTAAATATGAGCGTTGTTATAGGAATAGACGTTGGCGGAAGCACGACGAAGATAGTAGGCTTTGATAAGGCTGACGGTACAGATAAACTTATCGAACCCATTTTTGTAAGGGCGACCGACCCCATTACTGCGCTTTACGGTGCGTTTGGGAAATTCACTGATAAAAACGGCATTGAGCTTTCTGATATCGACGTTGTCAAGGTTACGGGCGTTGGTGCAAGTAAGCTTACCAAGCCTATATACGGTCTTGATTGCGTATGCGTTCCTGAGTTCGACTGCATCGGTCTTGGCGGACTTTATCTGTCCGGACTTGACGAGGCTATTGTTGTAAGCCTCGGGACGGGTACGGCGCTTATCCACGCGCGACGCGGTGAGCCGATGGAGTATCTCGGCGGTACGGGTGTAGGCGGCGGTACGCTTGTCGGACTTTCAAAGCAGATGCTCGGACTTTCTGATATAAAACATATTGAAGAGCTTGCTAAAGAGGGCGATCTCAACAACGTCGACTGGCGTATACGACATCTCGTGGACAAGACACTTCTCCCGGGGGCGCCCGATATGCTCACAGCATCAAACTTTGGTAATGTGAGCGAGATTGCAACAAAAGCGGATATTGCGCTCGGTATTGTAAATATGGTGTTCGAAACTATCGCTATGGTTGCACGCTTTGCAGCGAAGTCTTACGGACTGCGCGACATTATTCTCACGGGAAATCTGACCACGCTTGAGCAAGCACCGGCAATATTCGCAGGTCTTAACGCGATGTTCGATCTTAACTTTATGATACCTCACAATTCGCAGTTTGGAACAGTAATAGGAGCAGCACTGAAAAAATGAATGAGATAATTGCATCAAAAAATCTCTATATATTCGATCAGGACGGCACTATATACCTTGGCGGCATAGTCTTCCCCGCAGCGGTCAAGTTTATAAATCACCTGCGCGAGAACGGTAAACGTGTACTGTTCTTTACTAACAACGCATCCCACTCGTCTGACTTCTATTTTCATAAGCTCACCCGCCTCGGCTTTTCTCCCGACAGAAGCGAGATTCTCACCGCAGGTGACGTTACCGCGCAGTTTTTACTTCGTCACAGAGAGGGCAAAAGCGTGTACCTTGTGGGGACTCCCGAGCTTTACGTACAGTTCAGCGATGCAGGCGTGAACCTTGTTGACGAGAAGGCAGAACGTGCGGATGTCGTTGTTACGAGCTTTGATACAACGCTCACTTACGAAAAGCTTGAAGCAGCCTGCCGCCTTATAAGAAACGGCGCGGAGTATATCTGCACGCATCCCGACTTCAACTGCCCGACGGAAACTGGCTTTATCCCGGACAGCGGTGCTATAGCGGCGCTTGTCACGGCATCCACGGGTGTTCAGCCGACTTATCTCGGTAAGCCGTATGCGGCCACTATCGATATGATAGGCGAGATTACGGGTGCCGCACGCGATGATATGTGCCTTTTCGGTGACCGACTTTACACGGATATCGCGCTTGGCAAACGACACGGTGTTACTTCTGTGCTTGTTTTGTCGGGTGAAACGACGTTAGATGATGTTGAAAAGGCAAATGAAAGTGATCGCCCCGATTTCATTTACGATAATCTCGGCGCGGTTATGGAAGATACCATATAAGAAAGACGCTCATCGCATTGCGATGAGCGTGATTTTTTTATTTTACCTCAAAATCTTTTATCATATCTATTATAGAATATGTAAGATATTTTGCGGCATTCTTTGCCTCTTCGAGCGAGTTTGCAGCCGAGCCTACTTCGATAAGTAAGGAGCCTTTGGTGAACTGTTCGTTGAACGATGCTCCACGAACGTTTATCGGACGTGCAAAGCGGTTGTAATTGTCCGAGAGGCGTTTCTGAAGCTGTACGGCGACGGTTAGATTGTCGCGCCATGTGTCGTGGTCTGCACCAAGCTCGTCAGTTCCAACAAGCAGCATTACCTGCGCCACCGCTTCGCCGTTTATCACGGTTACGGGACGGATAAGGTCGCCGTTTGAACGGACTATCGCGTCACGATGGACGTCAAATACGTATTTTATCGATGGATATTCGGTCAGATATTTCTGTATCGTATCGGCGGCGAGATCGTATGCACGAGGATAAGAGTTGAGATCGTGCATGGTTTCAACGTGCAGAGTTGGTATACCTGCGTCATTGAGAAGTTCTGACATAACACGTCCGACGGCGACGACGTTTTCAGATGTATCCGCGCTTCGCTGTGCGGCTGATGGGGAAGTGTACAGTGCTCCGTTTGGTGAATAGCTTTCTGTGCCGTGCGTGTGGATTATGAGTATCAGCGGTTTCTCGTTTGCGTACATATCAAGGCTTGTTTTTATTGGATATGTTGCTGAAAGTGCTTCTTCCGCGTTTACCGTATACGGTGTGGTGTTAGTAAACAATACTTCACCAATTTTTGCTCCATACGTTAAATCGAATGGAACTATAGGTGATTGTCCTTTCGGTACGAGTGTGCGGTCAAACTTGTATATGATTTTTTCAAGCGCGGTTGATGGCTCTCCTATCGGTTTTTGGGGTGTATCTTTGTCTGGGCTGTCTGAGGGATTTACATACGGTTCGGTCATGCCGGTGTTTTCTTCTCCCTCGTCAAAATAGAGGGCATCACTGCCGAAAAATGTTGCCGAGAGTAATGTTTGCAGTATATCTTCACGGCTTGGCAGTGCCTTTCGCTCGGGAAAGCGAAAACAGGTACGCGCGGTTTGCGTAACCGACCACTGCATAGCGGTGCTTACCGTAAAATATGTGAGCGTGAGAGCCAGTACAAATGCTCCGAGTGCCGCGCCGGAAACCGAAATAAATCCTTTAAAGAAACTGTCTTTACGAGCGGGTAATATTTGATTTTGCATAGCATTTCCGTCCTTTTTCTTTAGCTTGTCTATGCCAAATTATATGCGGACACGAACACGCTTATGCTACATTCCACCGAAGGCTAGTGTGAGAGCTCTTGCGGTAAGGCGTGCGACCTCGCGTACTATTACATCAGTTTCCTTGGGTGTTACAAAAAAACCACGGCGATTTTCGAGTACGCGTACTAAGCGCTCGTCTGGTTCAGGAATACCTGCCGCATCGAGCGCATCAAATACGAGCGTTGCTGAGTCAACAACAGTCGGTACTCCAAAGGCGATAACGGGTATGCCGAGAACTTCGCGCGTTACACCGAGGCGATGGTTGCCGATGCCAGAGCCGGGAGTGATACCGGTTGAGCCGAGCTGTACGGTAGTTGCAAGTCGCTCTGTTGAGCGCGCACATAGGGAGTCGATGGCAACTACAAGCTCGGGGGATATCTCGTCGCAAACACCGCGGATAAGCTCGGCTACTTCAACGCCTGTCTGACCGAGAACG
Source organism: Candidatus Flemingiibacterium sp. (assembly GCA_045579105.1). GTDB lineage: Bacteria > Bacillota > Clostridia > Oscillospirales > CAG-272 > Flemingiibacterium. The sequence goes on along the minus strand of JAZNLM010000027.1, from coordinate 10,778 downwards.
CCGGGGGCAACTGCGGAAATTTCCCGTCCGCCGAGAAGTCTGAAAAGCTTACCGTTAAGGCTTTTTAAGTGGCGTGTTACCGTAATCAGCCCGACAACTTCGTCGCCGAGAGCATCTGCTGTTATATGTCGGTTGCCGAGCCCTGCGATCAATACGCTTTTTGGCATATCACCGCAGAGTTCGGTTGCAAGCTCAGTGAGCTTGCTCGCGATGATGGTCGCCGCCGCTTCGAGTTGATCGTCTGATGCAAGCCATATTCGTCCAACATCGACGGTGATATATTTTCCGCGTGGTTTGCCGATGCGCATTTCTGCGGACTCCGTTATTATTTCTACCGATGAAACTTTCACCCCGCCGTGATCTTCTACCTGCTCTTTTACGCCCTCGCACTCGGCTATATCAAGCTCGGCAGCAAGGTCTGTACGTTTGTTAGTGTCCATGATTTTCCGTTCCTTCAAGTTGATTTTGCACAGTTATTGTTTGCTGGCAGAAGATAATTATGTATGGGGCGGAATTGGTTAAAGATGGTGTTGAAAATGTACAACTCAGAGCTCATAAAATGCGTGAAAATATGCGGAATGTAGAAAGGTTGTACAAATGCCACAAAAGCAAAGTTTTTAGATTGTGCAATAGTGTAAAAATTTAAATATTTTGCAATTTAGTCATTGATTATTCGGGGATTTAATGGTATAATATAAGTAATATTCTGATAATATTGTGCTTTTGACCGCGGTAAAGTACCGTTTCCGGTGTTCATCGTGGTGAGTCTTTGCGGTTTTTTGTGCGATTTATTGGTAAAGCATTTTATCCTGCACTGCAGGTTTTAACTCGAGGGAGGAACCATATAATTATGAAAAAACTAATTTCTATGCTGATGATATCGGCGCTTTGCGTAACCCTTCTGGCAGGCTGCGGCCAACGACTGAAGGGCGATGAGAAGGGCGCCGTAATTAACGTTTATATCGGCAGTGAGATAACTGATTACGATCCTGCTCTTGCTTACATAGACGACAGTGCCGCAAAGGTGCTCGGCCTTGTTTATGAGGGGCTTACAAGAATAGGTGATAACGGCAAGGTTGAAAAGGCCCTTATGAAGAGCTATGAGATATTCGAAAATCCCGAAAAGAACGAATATCGTATGGAGATCACCATCAAGGAAACTGCGTGGAGCGACGGTAGAGTCGTTATGGCAGATGATATTGTGTATGCTTGGAAGCGTATACTTGATCCTGAATTCTCCTGTGCAGCAGCAGCACTTCTCTTCGAAATTAAGAACGCACGTGACGTTAAGATGGGTGATATATCCATCGACGACCTCGGAATTGCGGCGGTTGACACCGACGTGCTTGAGGTTCAGTTCAACGGTAAGATCGACTACGACAGATTCCTCGAAAATCTCGCTTCTCTCGCACTTGTTCCGCTTCGCGAGGATGTTGTTGAAAGATATGAGAATTTCGGCACCAACGCCACCACAATGTGCACTAATGGTATGTTCAGCATAAGAGAGCTTAACGAAGGCAAAGCTCTTATGCTTGAGCGTAATGTATACTATCGCCGTGACGTTAAGAACGACGCCATCAACAAGTATATCACCCCCTACAGACTTATAGTAAACTTTACCGCAGATGAAGAAGAGAATACCGCTATGTATGAAAACGGCGAGATATTCTATCTCGGCGAAATCGCACTTTCCAAGCGCGCAGACTATGCGAAGAAGGCGAACATTTCTGATCTTCTCTCTACTCATAGCGTTATACTTGATACTTCTAAGAATGTTTTTAAGAGTGCTGAAAACAGACGTGCACTGTCTATGGCTATCGACAGAAACGCGCTCGTTGACATTGTAACCTATGCAGAGGCTGCGACCGGACTTATTTCTCCTGCAGTATACGACAAGAAGGTTGGCGATAGCTTCAGAGATAATGGCGGTGAGCTTATCTCTGCTTCGGCTGATATGGCAGGGGCAAAAGCTCTCGCAGGAAAGACCGGCAAATTTACGCTTACTTGCCGTGACAATGCGCTCGAGTTGGCAGTTGCAGAGTACCTTAAGGGCGTTTGGGCAGAGCTTGGCTTCAATGTTACCATTAAGGCTCTTGACTATGACGACTACATGGAAGCGTATGCAACGCAGAATTACGATGCTATTACCGTTGACTATCAGGCGCTTTCTACCGACTCATTTGCCGCACTCGCAGTATTTGCTCCCGCATTTGCAGGTAACGGTATTGACATTCAGAACGATAATTATGACCTCGTTTCTTACATCAAGGGCTACGACAGCGAAGCTTACAACGCCTTGATTGAGTCTGCGTATGCAGAAACCGACAGAGTAGCTCGCTCGGCTTACCTGCACGATGCAGAGGCTATTCTGATGGAAGATATGCCCATAATCCCGCTCTTCTTCAATAAGGATGCTTACGTTTATAACGGTAAGGTTCTTTCCAAGATTGGCGAATATTACATGGGCTTCAAGGATTTCAGCGATCTCACTATGAGAAACTGGAGAGATTATCTCGAAGTAGCCGAGTAAGACAGAACAAAAATGTTAATGATAATGGGCAGATGCCGATAAGGTATTTGCCCATTTTCGCCCCAAATACACAAACTTGGAGGAGCTTATGCAGGCACCGCTTAAAGAAAAAAATGATATAAAGATATTCATTCTCTATCTCCTAAAAAACCTCAACTATCCGCTTGACTTTAATACTATAAGCGATATCGTAGTTCAGGACGAATTTGTCAGTTATTTCGATTTTGCGGAATGCTTCGCTGAACTGCTTGACACTGAAACAATCGAGATGCTTCATGTAAGCGAGGGAATTGCTGAGCCGAGCATGGATGAAAACGGAAGATCAGATAATAAGAGCGAATATTTTAAGATAACCGAGAAGGGCGTTGTCGTTGTCGAACAGCTTCAAAGTAATCTGCTCGGCATTATAAAAGAAAAAAGCCTTAAGAGCGCTATGCGTTTGCTTTCGTTTAAGCAGCGCGGTGCAGACCTCAAGTGCACGTACGTGATTCGCGAGGACGGTAAATATGACCTGCACTGCGAGGTTATTGAAAATTTTGAGCCGGTGCTTCAGATAAATCTGGTTGTGGAAAGCGAAGACCTGCTTCATAAGATGGTTGAGAACTTCAACGAGCACCCCGAGGTGGCGTACAGAGGCGTATTGGCGGTACTCAGCGGAGATATCAATTATCTAGTTAATTGATCGGTTATGCGAGAATTGTGCATTTTTTATGAATTTTTTATTTGTTTGTAGTGCAAAATACGATACAAAAACGTTAAAAACTAGACAAATATGTGTCATAATGACTCAAAAAATAGGACATAATTTGTACACAATCGACAAGGTGCAACAATAGTGCTTATTTGTTTTGAAAAAACTATTGACATTATCCAAAAAAGTGGTATAATAAATGTAGTGTTCAAATGCAAGTATTGATTTTGAAACACTTTCTTAATATATGCCCGAATAGCTTAAATAGAGCGTTGTCAGTAGTTTTACTTTCAAGGTGTCGGTTGAAGTCCGGCGAGGGCGAAATTTTATTTTTTCTACACAAGCGAGGTATTTTAAATGTATCAGGACGAAACATTGGTGTGTAAAGAATGTGGCGCAGAGTTTGTCTTCACCGCAGGTGAGCAGGAATTCTACGCAGAGAAGGGTTTCCAGAACAAGCCTCAGAGATGCAAGGCTTGCCGCGATGCTAAGAAGAACGCAGGAAAGCCCCAGAGAGAACTTTTTACTACCACCTGTGCGAGATGCGGTAAGGAAGCAAAGGTCCCTTTCCAGCCCAGCAATGACAGACCTGTATATTGCAGCGAATGTTATGCTGAGATGAAGCAGCAGTAATAGCGAAGTTTCGCGTCGAAAATAGGAGATGCCGAGGGGTATCTCCCTATTTTTTTGTCAATTTATATGTATTGTCGAAAAAATGTTTGATTTTTGAAAAAGTTTGCAAAAAGGTATGTACAAATGGTCTGATATATGTTATAATATATAATAATTATATACAATAGGGCAATTGTGCGCTTTTGCGTGCTTTATTTGCCCGGTAAAGGTTTATATGTACAAGAAAAATTACAGCAGCCGCGATAAAAATTTCCCAAAGCACGGCAGGGATGAATGTAAGAAGCACGAACATACTCCGAACACGGCTCGTGGCAGTTTCGATGATGAAATCACTTCAAATGCCGTAGGCGGAAGAAATGCGGTGCTTGAGCTTTTAAAATCAGAGCGCGCTATTGACAAGCTTTTCGTAAGAAAGGGCGACCGCGAGGGCTCGATAACGCTTATAGTTGCTGAGGCGATAAAGCGTGGCATACCTGTTGTCGAGGTGGAAAAAACTAAAATAGATGCTCTCGTCGACGGCGTAAACCACCAAGGGGTTGTGGCTATGGCTGCGGCTAAGGAGTACGTGAGCATAGACGAGATACTCGACATCGCGAAGGAACGTGGTGAGAAACCGCTTATCGTTATCGCAGATGAAATTGCGGATCCGCATAATCTCGGCGCCATCATACGTTGTGCCGAAGGTGCAGGCGCTCACGGACTTATTATCCCGAAGCGCCGTTCGAGCGGACTTACTGCTGTGGTTGAAAAATCATCGGCGGGCGCACTTGAGCATCTTGCTATAGCGAAGGTGTCAAACCTTGCAGCGGCAATAGACGAGCTTAAAGAAAAGGGAGTTTGGGTGTACGGTGCGGAAGCTGACGGTGCATCCTACTACGACACCAAGTTCGACAGCGCGACGGCGATCGTCGTTGGCAGTGAAGGACAGGGTATATCCCGTCTCATACGCGAAAAATGTGATTTTATGATCTCCATACCAATGTACGGAAAGGTCAACTCCTTCAACGTTTCCTGTGCAACGGCGGTTATGCTTTGTGAGGCCGCCAGACAGATGCGTGGAAAATGAATACTTTAAGAAAGGAACGATAAGATGCACGACGAGAAAAATTCGGCAGACAAGAGAGCAGAAATGAACGCAGATGATCTGCTTTCGCGTCTTAAAAAGAGTTATGACGAAGCTGACCTCAGCAGCAAAAATTCCTTTGAAGATTCAAAAGAGCCGCGTACTGACGCACTCAAAATAGACGACGGTGTTTATGAGAGCGCCGAGGAAACACTTCGCTCGTCAGCGGCGTTCGCGGCGGACGAAGAATCGGATCTTGACGTTGACGAACTTATAGATATGTACATCACGAAGCCTCGCGAAGAACGTGAAGCAGAGGCGGCTGCAGAAGCACAAGCGGCTGTAGAGTTAAATAAAGCTGCCGAAGAAGTTCTTGGAGAATATGAAGAAGAGGTCGCTGAAGAAAGTGAAGCTTCTTATGAGGACGAGTCTGCTGTCGATGAAATCGTTGATATTGAACCGGCTGTTCTTGATGAGAATATGCTTATTGACGATGCTATGTTTGTAATGCCTGAGGAAGTGCCGGCTGACGAGGTTGTCGCTTCGGATAATACGGTTTCCGATGAGGCTTTTGCAGACGGAATTTCCGATCACGGCGTAACGCTTGCAGAAGACGAAGCTTTCGACGATGACGTTAAGCTGGCAGACAATACTGTGTTTGACGATGAGCCTGCTGAGTACGCTCAAGAAGATGAGATTGATGATCGCGTTACTGCCGTGTTTGACATCTCCAAAGTTAAAGAAGTGGCAGACCAGTTCGACGTTGATTTCGCGGATGCTATAGATGAGGCATTTGCTGCATCTAATACAGAGGTGTTTACGCCTGTGAGCGAGGCTGACCTTGAGGGTGCAGAGCGTGTGTACGGAACTGCAGAGGAAAGCGAAGTTGACCAGACTGACCTTCACATAATGCTCGCATTCGGAATGGAAGAACAGCTCCGTGAGGCTGTCGGTGAGGACGGCGCGAGTAAGCTTGAGGAAGACGTCATCCAAAAGCACGAGCAGACCTCGCAGATACAGATTATCAAAGAGCAGCTTGAATACACTAGCCGAGAACAGAATAACGAGATAATAGCAAAGTACGAGTCGCGTTATAAGTCGCTCCTTCTTCGTATGGCGGCTGCGGCGGCACTGCTTGTTGCGGTATTCCTTATCGAGAATTTCTCGATGCTCGGACTCAACCTTCCCGCATTTATGCGTCCTACATCTTATCCCGTGGTTTACGCGATGATAGACCTTCAGCTTGTCGTGTTCTCGGGCGTGCTTGTTTACAGACAGCTTATAGATGCGTTTAATGCTGTTCGCAGAAAAGAGTTTACGGTTGAAACGATACCGGCGGCTATATTAGCACTTTCACTTATATATTCTCTTATCATAGGCTTTATCGCACCGGTTGCCGGCTTTGCGATGTTTAACTTACCTGTAGTATTCACGGTTCTCGCGGCACTCATTTATGAGCTCCTTGGTTTAAAGCGAGAGATGTTCGGCTTTAATATTGTGGCTTCTGGCAGAAAGAAGTTTGTGGTAACTCCCGTATCGGAAGAAACCGATTCGGTTGAGCGTGACGTGTTTGGCGAATACGTTCCTGATGATGCTACTATAGTGAGAGTTACAAAGACCGACTTTGTTGAAGGCTTTTTTGCAAGAAACTCCGAGAAAAAGAGCGTGAAGCCGATAATCAGTATTCTTCTTGGAGCAATGCTTGTTATTGCGCTGGCGTTTATCGTAGTCGGCGCTGTCACCGGTGGCATTTACGGCGCGTTTACTTCCGCCTTTCTTGCGATAATGTTCTGTGCACCGATGACACTGCTTCTTGTATACAGCTATCCCTTCTACAAAGCATCTAAAGATGCATTTGAAAATGAGAGCGCGATACTCGGGGAAGCCTCTCTTGACGAGTATGCTAGCGCATCCGTCATCTCCTTTGAGGATAAGGAAGTGTTCCCGTCACGCGGTACGAAGGTTACTAGCATTAAGGTGTTCGGTCAAAACCGCATTGACGAGATTGTTTATAATCTTGCGAGCGCATTTGTGAAGGTTGGCGGACCACTTGCAGACGTTCTTGCGCAGGCAACGCAGGATATAGGCTATTCCGATGACGTTGAGCTTGTTGAGGTCGACGAGGACGGATTTACCGTTACAGTTGACGGGGATATAGTCTATATCGGTAAGGCTTCCTATATGGAGAGAAAAGATTACCAGCCCCCGTTTGACGCGGAGATGCGCAGACAAGAGCAAAATTCGGCGCTCGGTATACTTTATCTTGCTTTCGGCGGACAGCTTGCGGCAAAGATATACGTTCAGTACACAATCGACGGCGAGTTTGAAAAGGTGCTTGCACAGCTTTACAGAACGGGTATGTGCGTTGGTATCAAATCGTTCGACCCGAGTATTGACGACATGCTCCTTGCCAAGAAGATAAGAGCTATAAAGTATCCCGTTAAGGTTATAAGAGCTAAAACTGTTGAGGATATTCCTCACTTGGTTGAACGCAGTGAGAGTGGCGTGGTTTCGAAGCGCTCGGTTAAGGCTTTGCTTCGTACGGTTGCTCTTTGCGAGAAAGTTACCTCGGTTATTAAGACTAACCTCATAATCAGTATGCTCGCTATGTTAATCGGCGTTATTGTTATGGTCTTCGTAACCGCTCTCGGCGCAACAGCGATGCCGTCACTTTACGCGCTTCTCTATCAGCTTTTCTGGCTTGTACCCGTGGTGCTCATTTCGAAATTTTTAGTTTAAAGTAATGGGACGCCGCATCTGCGGCGTCCCATTTGTTTTTACCTAGGAGAAAATATGTTTAAAATTATCATTGCCTCTGTTGTTTTTGCTGCAGGAGCATTCGCTTTGCAAATGCTGCTTTTTCGAAAAACAGAAAGAAAAATACTGCGCCTTATTCTACTTTTTGTGGTAGGACTTCTTTATGCTGCGGCAATTATTCTTTTTGCGCTTGACATTGGCAAGAACGGCGGATATTTGTTTAACACGCTTATCGCATTGATAATCTCTTGGATAGCTACTGTGATGCTTGTTGCTGATGCGGCGGCGTGGCTTGTCGAAAAGGTTTGATATCTAATTTTGTGCCGCAGTTATGGCGGCGGAATGGGAATTATTATGGAAAACATTACACCAAAGGCCGCGGCTGAGCGTGTGCTCAAGCGCGTGGCAAAACCTGGACGTTATACGGGTGGCGAATACGGCCAGATAATTAAAGATAAAAGCAAAGTACGCGCGAGATTTGCATTCTGCTTCCCAGATACTTATGAGATAGGTATGTCGAATCTAGGTCTTCGCATACTTTACGGCGCGATAAATGCGCATGAGGATTTGTGGTGTGAGCGTACGTACACACCGTGGGTTGACATGGAAGAACAGCTTCGCAAGTATAATATTCCGCTTTACGCACACGAAAGCGGTGACGCACTTCGCGATTTTGATTTCGTTGGCTTCACACTCCAGTACGAGATGTGCTACACTAACGTGCTCAACACGCTCGACCTTGCGGGGATTCCCCTTCTTTCGAGCGAGCGCGACGAGAGTATGCCCATAATCATCGGCGGCGGTCCTTGCTCGTACAATGCCGAGCCGATTGCGGATTTCTTTGACTTGTTCTCTATTGGAGAGGGCGAGGAAGCCCTTCCCGAGATAATGCATCTTTTAGCTGATATGAAGGAAAACGGTACGTACACCCGTGAGGCCTTCCTTCGTGCGGCGGCAAGACTTGACGGCTTTTATGTTCCGTCACTATATGACGTTTCATATAACGAGGACGGCACCGTGGCGGCGTACACGCCGAAATATGCTGACGTTCCCGAAAAGGTCACGAAGCGTATTATAAAGGATATGGACACTTCGTATTTTCCCGATAAATTTGTTATGCCGTACATCGAAACTGTACACGACCGCATTATGCTTGAGGTTTACCGTGGCTGTATGCGTGGCTGCCGCTTCTGTCAGGCGGGTATGGTATACCGCCCGATACGTGAAAAGTCGGTCGAGGTGCTTGACCGTCAGGCGCGTGCGCTTCGCGAGAGCACGGGATACGATGAAATATCACTCTCGTCGCTGTCTATAAGCGACTATTCCGAAATAGAAGACCTTTGCGACACGCTCCTTAAATGGACGGATGCGGCGAAGGTTAATATTTCGCTCCCGTCGATGCGACTTGATATGTTCACCAAGGAGCTTATGGATAAGATATCTTCTGTACGTGCGTCGGGACTTACGTTTGCTCCCGAGGCGGGTACACAGCGACTTCGCGACGCTATCAACAAGAACGTCACCGAGGAAGACCTTCTTAAAGCATGCCGCGTGGCATTTGAAGCAGGCAAGACACAGGTTAAGCTCTACTTTATGCTCGGTCTTCCGACAGAAAGCGACGAGGATATCGAGGGGATTGCAACTCTCGCAAAGCACGTTGTGGATGCATACTATGATATGTACCGCGGCGTGAAGGGAAGAAAAGCGCCCACTGTTACGATAAGTGTGGCTTGCTTTATTCCCAAGCCGTTTACTGCTTTCCAGTGGGAAGCGCAGGACACCCTCGAGGAGCTTGAACGCAAGCAGATGCTTCTTCGCTCGAAGATAAACGATCCGAAGGTTAAATATAACTATCACGATGCAAAGACTTCGTTTATCGAAGCTGTATTTGCACGTGGCGACCGCCGACTTGCGAAGGCGGTGGTAGAAGCGCATAAGCGCGGCATGAAGTTTGACGCTTGGGAAGAATTCTTCAGTTACGACAAGTGGATGGAAGTGTTTGAGGCTTGTGGTATCGATGCTTCTTACTACGCAAACCGCGAATTTTGCGAAAACGAGGTTCTGCCGTGGGATGTGATCGACTGCGGCGTTGATAAATCCTTCCTTCTCCGTGAACGTCACAACGCGTATGAGTCGAAGACTAATAAAAACTGTGCCGAAAAATGTACGGCTTGCGGCGCAAATAAGCTTGGGGGTGAACGCACATGGTGCAGCCGATGCAAATAAGGGCAAAATTCTATAAAATCGGAAGCCTTCAGTATATTTCGCATCTTGACCTCATGCGCACAATGACTCGAAATATTATAAGAGCGAAAATCCCCGCGTGGTATTCGCAGGGCTTCAATCCTCGTCTTAAAATAACATTCTCGCTTCCGCTTTCCATCGGAACGCAGAGTGAGTGCGAGTTCTTCGATATTAAGCTTGTTGAGGATATGCCGCTCGATGAAGTCAAGCAACGCATCAATGAGGCGCTTACCGACGAGATGCAGGTCGTCGAGGTTTACCCGAGTGAGCGTAAATTTACGGACATTATGTGGGCGGAATACGAGATTAAAATGACCTCACCGAAACTGTCAGCAGATACAGCTGCGGCGATGCGTGGGCTTTATACTAATCCTCTTATAATAATGAAGCGTTCCAAGTCGGGCGAAAAAGAAACGGATATTGCACCGTTTATCGATCTTCGTGAGTGCGAATACGCAGACGGATGCATTACCGTACATGCACTTCTGTCGGCGGACAGCGAGAGGTATCTCAATCCCGAGTATTTGGTGAAGGCTGCTGAAGAGAAGCTCGGCGTAACGTTCGATGATCCGTTCGCTGAATACTATACTATAATGAGAAAAGAAGTTTACCTTAACGATAAGGTGACGCCGTTCCGCTAAAAAATGCCTTCAAGCGAAAAGCTTTGCGAGGTTTTGATGTGCTCGAGGGTGCTTATCAGTATCGCAATCTGGCTGTTGTAATCGGTAGGAACGTCGATATAATGCATAAGACAAAGTAGCGCGTTTTCGGCGCGCTCTATGTCACTTTGGCGAGTGGTGAGTGAAATTATTGTGTGGCAGTCGCTCCATCTGTCAAACAGTTCATTAGTCAGTAAAGTG
>JAZNLM010000026.1:0-13163 GCA_045579105.1 Candidatus Flemingiibacterium sp. | reverse complement strand
ATGTAATAAAAGAGCAGACTCGTTTACGAGTCTGCTCTTAATTTTGCTTTTTCATATATTCGCTCGGCGACATTCCGAAAGCTTTTTTGAACCTTTGCGAAAAGTAGCTTATGCTGTCAAAGCCGCAACGAGTTGCAACCTCGCTTACGGGGTAAACGCCGGTGTCGAGGAGTGCTTTTGCGTTTTCAAGACGCACCTTGGTTATGTACTCAATCGGTGACATACCGATACACTCGCGAAATTCTCGGCGGAAATATACGTCGCTCACGTTGGCGTCACTCGCGAGTGCCGCTACGGAAAGCTCGGGGGAGATGTAGTGGTGATTTATAACGTCTACGGCACGACGTATGCGTTTTGGAATAGCGTGACGCTCGCTTCTCGAAAGGTCAAGGGATAGCTGTGCAAATATTTCGTACAAAAGTGACAGACAGTGATAATCGCGCTCGTATTCTGCGCGGTAGTTCTCGCAAAGCACGCGGAAGAGATTTTCATAGTCAATACTAGAAGTGGGTCTATAAACGAACGGAGAACTGTCGCAATCCCCGTAAATTTCGAAGTGCACCGAATAGGCAAATCCGTCGGTGTCGGCGCACTCTGTGTAACCAATTCCGCTTGGTATATAGGTGAGACTGCCCGGCTCGGAAACAAGCGGCTTTGATGTGCCGTCCGGTGCTATAATCTTTGTGCCTTGCATTCGTAATGTGAGCGTGTGAACGTGCTTTTGTCCAATGTGCACGACTTTTGTTTTTTTATACTTATATCCGTGCGCAATGAGCCTTGACACATTCATGTTCTGGTTGAATTTCACCTATGATCACCCCTTATAAAGTTATGATACCATATGCGAAGCAAAAAATCAAGTTTCGAAAAGATAAAATATGTTATGTTTATTTATTGCGCAAAAAAACGTGCGCTGATATACTGTAAGCGGCGGTGTGTGTAGTGGTCCGCCATGCAAATATTTTCTGAGAAAGGCAAGACAAATGAAGGATCTTAAGAAGAAAATCGAAGAAACCGTTAAGCGTGAGGGCATTGACCTCATCGGATTCGCTGACAAATCCCGTTTTGCGTGTGTTGAACCGCAGAAGAACCCCTTTTCCATTTTTCCCGAAGGCAAGACTGTAATTCTAATCGGTAAGCGTGTATGCCGCGGCTCGCTTCGCGGTGTTGAAGAGGGCACAAACTTCGGCGACTACGCGCTATACGGTGCGAAATGGCTTGAGGACGAGTTCCTCTCCATCGCTTGCTACGGACTTACCAATGCCATCGAGGACGAGGGATATGAGGCTGTTCCGCTTTTTCCGAACCCCTCGGAAATTGCACCTATGGGTGTATCCGTTGCAGACGGCAGACCTGCTCCTAACGTGTTCCCTGATTTCGATTACGCGGCAGTTGCGTGCGGACTTTGCGAAGTGGGTTATAATGGCATAGCACTTTCCGAGCGCTTCGGCCCTCGTCAGCGCTTCCATATGATCATCACCGACGCAGAGCTTGAGCCTACTCCCATTCGCGAGGGCGCTATCTGCGACGTTTGCAAGAAGTGCGCGAAGGCTTGTCCTCTCGGTGCCATCAGCGAAACCGAAACTGAAGAAATCGAAATCTGCGGCAAGAAGATGACTGTTGCAAGGATTGACTATGAAAAGTGCAAAATCTGTAAGAACGGCGCTGTTCCGAACCGCTTCTCACCCGCGGCTCGTCCTGACCGTATGGCGGCGCTCTGCAACCGTACCTGCGTATGCCACCTCGAGAGCGAGGATAAGCTTACGAACAAGTTCGAAACCGAGTTTAGAAAACGCGATGCATGGGCAATCGGTAATTGCTGATAAAAGTAAGGTGAATTTGTATGAAACTTACATCTCAAATGATAAAGGACAAGGCGGCGGAGCTTGGTATCGACTGCATTGCAATCGGTAATATCGAGCGCTTCAAGGATGCGCCCGAGCTTATGTCACCGCTTACATATTTTCCTGAGGCGAAGTCTGTAATCGCCGTTGCTATGCGTATTCCGCGCGGTACCTACCGCGGTATTGAAGAGGGTACGCATTGGCATAACTATACCTTCTATTCCTACAACAAATTAAACTCGCTTTTCCGCCCGAGAAAGTCGTATGACCTTTGCTGTTTTATCGAGGATCACGGTTGGGAGGCGGTTGCGCACTATCCCGCTGTTCCCGAGGGTAACGGCGTGACAAAAGAGCCGGTTGCACCCGGCAAGGTTCCGCCGGACGTTGTGTGCAGCGTGCGCATTATCGCGGCAGGCTGCGGACTTGGCGAGGTTGGCTGGTCTAAGGTATTTTTAACCAAGAAGTTCGGTCCTCGTGTAAGACTCGGACTTATCTTCACCGACTGCGAACTTGAACCCGATCCGATACTCGACACGGGCGATATTTGCCTGCACTGCGGTGCGTGCGTGCGCGAGTGCCCCGGTAATGCAGTTCCGCCAATCAAGGAAGAGGATAAGCGCTTGGAGGTTGATTTCGCGGGCGAAAAGAAGATCTGGTACGGTGACGTTCGTATGGGCAGATGTACTTTAAGCCACCACGGCTTTAATAACGTTTGCTCTCCGTTCCTAAAAAAAGAATTCCCGAATATGGCGTTTGACGTTAAGTCAAGCGAAATGACCGAGGAAGAAGCGTATATACTTTGCTATTCGCTTGCTAGAGCAAACTGGTTCAGAAAGCCGGACAACAAGGCTGTTATGGGCTATTACGACTACATTCTCGCACATACCGGATACTTCGCTATCTGCGGAGCGAAGGGCTGTATACGCGCTTGTATGAACGCGCTTGAAAAGAGTGGACGCATCGAAAACACGTTCCACAATCAGTTCTACAAGAAGCCTTCGTGGACGCTTGAAAACGAGCCCGAGAAGGTTTCGCACGGTGTTAACCCATACCGCGAGGAATTTCTCGACAAGAACTATCCAGGCATTCGCAAAAATGAGTACACAATGGCAGGAACCGATAACGAATAAACAAAAAAACAACCGCAGAAATTCTGCGGTTGTTTTTTTATTATAGCTGTGATGACTGATTACGCTACGGTAAATTCACACTTAAACTGAACGCCGCTTACAGAGAAGACGATAGCATATTCGCCTGCCTCAAGTGCGGAGCCAAGGTCCACGGTGAATCCGAAGCCTGAACCGCCGGTCATAGCTGTGTCTGCGCCGGAAATGTCAACTACAATATCTGCATTCTGTACCTTCTTGGAGAGGGAGAGAACTTTTACGCTGTCAGCGTTGCCAAGCTCGTCAGACGAGCTTACGGTGATAATACCTGCTTCATGAGCTGCCTCAAAGGAGGCGGAGCCGATAACTACGATAGCAGTTATCTTGCCGTCTTCGGCGAGGAACTCAACCTTCTGCATAAGAGCAGCGGAAACGGTGGTTCCGGAAACGGTGCCGTCTTCACCGAGTACTACGGGCTTTAAGCCGTCTGCCGCGGTGTAGGTGGTGTCTCCGATAGTCACGGTACTGCCTGCAAAGCCGGTAACGATACCGCTTGCAACGCTTGCTTCGGTCGTGGTAATAAGACCGTCTGCGTCGGTGAGGTAGTTAGTACCTGCGATGAGGGAATCGCTTGCGGAGTGCATCTCAACAACCTTGCCGCTTGCAAAGTCAAATGCAAGGTAAGTGTGGAGAGCCCTGTCGTCAACATACTCGATGCCGGTGTGTTCAAGAACCTTGACGCTCGTTTCGGTGGTTATCTGACCGCCGAGAACGCCGTCGCTTACGAACATAAAGCGGAGAGTTTCAACCGCGCCGACTTCGTTATCAAAGATAGCGGTTACAGATGCGCCGTCATTTACGGTAATTATAGAGGTGTAAACACCCTTGTGCATCTTTACAACGCCGTCAGTGAGAACGATGATAACAGTATCCTTGTCGGTGATAAAGCGAATAGAGGATTCGTCAGCACCAGTGGAGGTCATGGAGTCTGCACTGCCTGCGCTAATAGTGTAGTGCGCTGCGGACTTGTCGATAGTAGTACCGTCTGCGGAGCCGATAACGAACGCAATCTCGTCGTTCTTCTGGTTGGACTGAACAAACTCCTTGTCGCCCGATACGATAGCGCCGTCAGCGGTCTTCTTTGCGATGAGAGTGTACATACCATCCTCGTCTACAGTGTAGCGGTAAACCTCACCAACGGTTACAGAGGTCTCTTCGGTGAAGATGGTTTCAACCTTGCCGTCGATAATAGCCTTCATAACGTAGCAGAACTTGCCGTTTTCAAATACGGGGGTTACGTCGGTCTGCGCGATGAGGTACTTGGAAGCCGCGCCAATAGAAACGCTTGTTGCCTCAAGTGCGAGAAGCTGGTCGCCGAACACTACAGCGTGTACGGTTTCGCCAACGGTAAGCTGGCCGTAAAGGCTTTCAGCGCTGATGCCAAGCTTTTCATTACCGAGCTTGTAGCGTACGCCGCCGATAGTAACGCTTTCAGTTGAAAGACGGGTTACCTTGCCTGCATCGGTAACAGGGAGAACTGCCGCGAGTTCGAGAAGCTTTTTGCTCTCGTTGAAGTAGAAGAGGACGTGGTCGCCGCTCTCTGCCTTCTTCGGGTTAACTATGGTAAGGTCGTCTTCCTTCATGCCGCCTGCAAGGTTTACTTTGCCGCCGGAAACGGTGTATTTACCGTATGCGAAGGGCTTGATAATAAGGCGGTCTGCAACGCCGCTTGCCTTGTCGTCGAAGATAAGCTTTGCGTCAAACGCACCCGTGAGCTCGGAAAGTGCCGCGTTGGTGGTTATCTGCTCAAGCGTATCGCCGTCGGTGTAAGCGTAAACGAGAAGCTCGTTTGCGTTGGTCGCAAGCTCGTCGGAGAGGGTTTCAACAACCTGATATTTAACACCGCCGATTTCAACATGAGCGTTATCCTTGCCAAAGCCGATAACGCCTGCCGCCTCGGTTTTGCCTGTTTCGGTACATCCGAGAACGCTTACAAGCTTCGACTTGTCATCGCGCTTGTAAACAAGGCGGAAACTCTTGCCGAGATGCTCTTCCGGCTCACCCTTAAGAGAAAGCTCGTCAAATCTTACGGTAATAAGACCGTCGGGAGTGTGAACGGTTACGAAGCCGTCCTTGGTTACGGTGTCAACGCCCTCGAGTGCATAATCATTGGTAGCAACGATAACACTCTCGTCAATCTCGTAGCCGAACACGCGCTCAATAATGGTAGTGGACTCATAGAAGGTCATACCGTTCGACGCGGTGCGGGGAATAAGATACTCTGCGGTAAGTGCGTTGTAAAGGATAGCAGCAACCTCGGCACGGGTAAGCTCCTTGGTATAGGAGAGGTCCTCAATGCCGTCGTCAAGACCGAGTTTTACAGCTGAGTCAATGTAGGTCCAGGGGTAACCGCCGTTCATCTGAATGGAGCTGTGACCGAGTGCGCGAACTAGCATAGTCATAGCATCCTGAAGTGAAATGCCTGCAGTGGGCGAGAAAGTGCTTGCGGACGTACCGATAATGTAGCCCGAAGCGTTAGCCCAGGAAATAGCGCCGCTGTAAGTAGGATCATAGAGGTCGGTGAACGCAGTCGTATTTAAAGTGCCTGCGGTGTCCTTACCGATCATAAGTCTGAACAGAAGCAGTGCCATCTGCTCACGGGTAACCTTTGCGTTAGGCGAGAATTCGCTTTCGCTGGTACCCACAACTACTCCGATATCGGAAAGGATCTCGATCTGCTCCGCATATCTGTCGGTCGGTGCAACGTCGCCGTAAGACTTTGCAGAGATACCGGTTACGAGCGCCGTGGATAAGGTAACGGCTGCAAGAAAACCGGATAAAAATCGTTTAAGATTTTTCATGCTTGGATTTCCTCCGTTTTTTTATAATTCACAGGGGGATGGGCATCGGTTTGCTGCTCCCACCGTGTGAATATATGATAGCATATGGCGGCTCGAAAATCAATATTTTTAGTGCATATGTAACAAAAGCGTTAGCGATGTTAATGAAAAAAACATATAATATCAATAATATGGAAGCGTTACCATAATACCCGCGTAAATATGTAAAAAAATCCCCGAAATGCCGTTTGGCACTCGGGGATTTTATGCTTTTTTTGAATATCGACTTACTTCTCTGTAAGCTCCGCTTTTACAGCGTCAAAAACATCAGCCTTAACATCTTCAGCGAGGATTGCGTAAACAACATAATGTCCGAATACCTTAACGCTTGCCCTTTCCATTTTCGGAAATTCCTCGGGCATATACTCGGGCATCCACGCTTCAATTCGTCTTGCGATATATGCATTCGCAACGGCAACGGCGTTTGCAACCCCCTCGGAGTCGGCTGCCTTGAAAATGCCATACTCGTCGATGTTTGAGCCGCTTGCTCGAAGCTTTACAACGTACTCTTCAAACTGCGAGGGATCAATCTCCATCATGCCCACGATGTAGCTCTCGGTCATGGTAGCGAAGTCGTCGGGGTTTGAGAGAAGGGTATCAACTGCCACCGAAAGCTCGGACACGGAGATGCTCGTATTGTACGATACACTGCCGCCGCAGGATGCAGTGCAAATGCAAGTGAACGCCAAAACAACAGCTAAAATAAACGGTAAACATCCTGATTTCATCATGATTTTCTTTTCCTTTCAAAAATGGTTTAATCTACGTATGCATGTGTGCGAAGATTGTTAAGCTCGATGTTAAAGGATACGGTGTGGAGATGTATTCCATCGCCGTTGTGGTAGCTTTCGGGAAGCCATCCTTCCTCGTCGCAAAGCACAGAATAGGCATCTATAAACTTGACACCGACCTCGGCTGCAACCTCGACTATCCACTTGTTTGCATTGCGTATCTTTTCGTTGTTGATAGAACCTAGCATGTCGTAGCTTCTTGCGACGGGGAACATGGATTGACAGATTATCTTGGTGTTGGGACTTGCCGCGATAATTCGCTCGAGCATACCTTTATATTCTGACTTGAAGTGCGCTTCCTTCATAGTCGAAACGCCGTTAACGCCGAGCGTGATTACGAGATACTCGGGCTTCTTGCGGCTGACTGCTTCGACTATGGTTATTTCCTCGTCGGTTTCGGGATATACAATCGTTGCAAACGATGTGTTGTAAAGCGCGAGTGTGCCACTTCTCGGTGTCCACACCTGAAGAGTATCACGTCCCCCAGAAAGCATTTTGTATGCCCGAAGTCCGTAGGTGGTGGAGTCGCCGAGGAAGACTATTTTGTCTATATATTCCTGACCGGCATCGACGGTTTGTCCGAGCACCGTACCGGGATATTTTGCCAGAAATGCTGTCCAATCAGCGGTGGCGTTTGAAGACGGCGGGTCAACAGAAACACTCGGGATAGGCTTGGTGGTATCGGGTGCCGGCGTGGTTGCGTCGGGCGTTTTTTCGGTGGTGTCAGCAGGGGTGGTAACGTCTGTCACGGGCGGCGTTGTATCAGATGTATCGGCTGTGCTGTCAGATGTGTCCGATACACCGATTTCGGGGGTATCTGTCGGCTCGGTGACGTCGTTGCCGCTTCGCACGGTCGCTATTGAAACGAGCACGATAAGTGCGCCGAGGATTACGAATATCCCGAATGCTACCGCTTTGTATATAAGTCCGTCTGTTTTTTCGTTATTCATTTTTTAAACTCACTTTCTGCCGGTGATTTCGCCAAACTGCGACTTGTATTCGAGATTATCCGACGCACGTTTTTTTCTTATGCTGTTTATTACCATAGCGATAAGCCCAACTATGAGATAAACAAGCGTGTACGCGACGATAATAACGACTACACGTATTGTATTATCCCACGCATGGGGGATTACTATGAAAACAAGCGAAAATACCGCGAGCATACCGATGTAGTGGATGAGCACACGGACGACAGTTGAACATTTAAGACGCCATATAAAATTCAACGCTGCAAGGCAAAAGCAAGCTAAAAATATGAGAACCGTAGCGCCGAGATTTAAAAACATTACCGCGGTGCCGCCGTCCTCTGCCGCAAATTTTTGCACAAGCGTGACAAAAATAATCAGTGAGAACTCCGCAGCTGTGAAGTAAACGCAGGCGTCCATCACGGTCTTTTTTATGAATTTCAAAGCATTCATTGGTTTCTTCCTTTTTCAGAACTTTAATGATTACATAATACCACTTTTTTATAAGTTTTTCAACCGTAAAATAGAATGTTTATAATTCTGTAACATTTTCTTTGGAACGTGGTAAATCGTAATTTGAAAAATATTGCATGCAGCGTGCATTATTTTGCGTATACTGTTGACTTTTCAAGTGAATAAATGTATAATAATAATATATATAATCATAATTTTGCATATACAATTATTTACATACAGCAAAGTGAGGACTAGCGTGAAGTTTTATGTAGTGTAACCGAACGATACCTGTTCACGCGCCGAAATTCAAATTAAAAATGGGTTCCGCGCCATTTTTGCTTGCTAAGCAAGCACACTTGAATTTCATTAAATATTTTTGTGCCGCCGTTATGGCGGCGGAATGGAGATTAACATGGACGAAAAAAACACATCCCGCGTATCACGCCGCGAGGCTCGCGAATACGTATTCGCGCTGCTCTTCGCAAGATGCTTCAACACAGAAGAAGCTGCGGACGAGTTTTACGCTAAGGAAATTGAAAACGCAGAGATAGCTTTCGGTGACCAGATTGACTACGTAAAGGACGCGTTTTTCAGAATTGCGGACGGACAGTCGGATATTGACGAAAAGATATCTGCAAACGCCGAGGGCTGGACAATCAGCCGTCTTACTAAGGCGACGCTTTCGATAATGCGTCTTGCCGTTTACGAAATGATGAACGTTGACGACGTTCCAAAGCGCGTTGCGCTAAATGAGGCAGTTGAGCTTGCTAAGAAGTACTGCGAGGACAATGCTCCCGCATACGTCAACGGCGTACTTAACACCATCGCGCATCAGCTCCCCGACCGTGAGTGCGATGCTGAATAATGAAACGCTTTTACATCGGCATCGATACCTCAAACTACACAACCTCATGCGCACTTTTTGATGCCTCACAGTGTAAGTTTCACTCGAATGTGAAGCGTCTGCTCGAGGTTTCCGCGGGCGAGCGTGGGCTTCGCCAAAGTGATGCGGTGTTCGCGCACATAAAAAATCTGCCGGATGTTACGGCAGAAGCACTTGCGGACATTGAACCGTCAGCGCTTTGCGCGGTAGGCGTGTCGGCGACACCGAGAGATGAAGACGGCTCGTATATGCCCTGCTTCTTGTCGGGCATTGCGGCGGCATCAACTCTTGCAAATGCCGCAAAAGTTCCGCTTAACACCTTTTCACATCAGGCAGGACACGTTATGGCGGCGATATGGTCTAGCAGTTCTCCCGATTTGCTCACACGTGAATTCATCGCTTTTCACGTGTCGGGCGGCACGACGGAGATGCTTCTCGTAAAGCCAAGGGGTGTGGGCTTTGAAATTGAAAAGCTTGGCGGAACACTTGACTTAAATGCAGGACAGTGCATTGACCGTGTGGGCGTTACTTTGGGACTCGGCTTCCCGTGTGGGCCGAAGCTTGAAGAGTTGGCACTTGCCAATACAAAAAAGCTCCCGAAAGCAAAGATTTCCGTCGTCGGCAGTGAATGTAATCTCTCCGGAGTTGAAAATAAAGCGGCGAAAATGCTCTCCGACGGAGAAACGCACGAATACATCGCCGCGTATGTGCTCGACTTTATAGGGCGCACGCTTATTGCACTTGCCCACGGTGCCCTTAATGGCAAAAATTTGCCTGTGCTTTTTGCCGGCGGAGTAATGAGCAATTCGATAATCAAGCAAATGATAGCAAAAGAAGGCTTCGACGCGAGATTTTCCCAGCCGAAGTTTTCGAGCGATAACGCCGCGGGCTGTGCATTACTTACTGCGGCAAAACAGGAAGGATGGGCGTTTTGGACGAAATAAAAAATGTGGCTGATGTTCAGCGCGCAGACAATCGCGCCGTTCTCACAGTAGCACAGCTTAACGCCTACATTAAGCAGATAATCGACGGGAACAGTATTCTTGCGGACGTTTATATAAAAGGCGAAATTTCCAATTTCACCAACCACAGAACTGGACACTTTTATTTCACGCTTAAAGACCCTGACAGCTTAATTCGTGCGGTGATGTTTAAAAGCGCGGTGTCAAAGCTCAAATTCCTACCCGAAAACGGGATGAAGGTTATCGTTCGCGGACGTGTTAGCGCGTTCGTGCGCGACGGGCAGTATCAGATATACGTCGAACAGATGGAGCCGGACGGCATCGGAAGCCTATACATCGCTTATGAGCAACTGAGGCGTAAGCTTGAGACGGAAGGGCTCTTCTCACCGATGAGAAAAAAGCCCCTTCCCAAAATTCCTACGCGTATCGGAATTATAACTTCACCTACGGGCGCGGCAGTACGCGATATGATAAATGTCACAAAAAGGCGTTTCCCGCTTGCGAAGATAGTACTGTTTCCCTCACTAGTGCAGGGGCCGGATGCCCCGACACAGCTTATCGCCGGTGTAAACCACTTTAACGCCGCCAAAAGCGTTGATGTTATCATCATAGGACGCGGCGGCGGTTCGATTGAGGACCTGTGGGCGTTTAACGACGAAGCACTCGCACGTACCGTCGCGGACAGTGTCATTCCGGTTATATCCGCGGTGGGACACGAAACCGACTTTACGATATGTGATTTTGCGGCTGATATGCGCGCGCCAACTCCGTCTGCGGCAGCGGAGATAGCCGTTCCTGATTCGGGGGAGTTGAAGCGCAAGATAAACAATATCGTTGGTCATATGCAATTAGCACTCACGAAAACGCTTGATGTCAGACGCACACAGCTTTCGCAGCTTGCAAAAAGTCGTGCGCTGACCTCACCACAGAATTTCATCGACGACAAGCGAATGGTGCTTTTATCAATGTCCACACGTCTTGAGCAGGATATGAAGCTCGCCCTTGCCGAAAAGCGAGGAAGATTCGCTTCGCTGACAGCATCACTTGAAGCGCTCAATCCGATGTCGGTCATAGCACGCGGATATTCTGCAGTGTATGACGAGTCAGGAAAGCTTATAAAGAGCGTGAGTCAGATAGAAAAAGGTGACAGATTTACTTTCCGCACTACTGACGGCAGTGTTGTCGGTGACGTTGTGGATATAGTTAGTGATACGGAGGACAAAAACGATGGAAAATAAAGAGCTTACGTTTGAGGCGGCGCTTGCACGCCTTGAAGAAATAGTACGCGCGCTTGACGGCGGTTCGGCACCTCTGGATGAGTCCCTTTCGCTGTTTGAGGAAGGCGTAAGGCTTGTGAAGCTTTGCTCGGGCAAGCTTGACGGTGCGGAGCAGAGAGTGAAAATTCTTATTGGCGGCAAGGAAGAAGATTTTAATTCGCAGGAAGAACAGAAATGAAAGAAGATATAAAAACTTTACTCGAAGTAGGTGCGGCGGCTGTTGAAGCCGAGCTTGAAGCGTACGTTCCAAAGAGCGGCGAGCGCTACGGTATCATACAAGATGCTATGCGCTACAGCTTGCTTGGCGGCGGCAAACGCCTTCGCCCTTTTCTTGTATTACAGTTTGCGCTTCTCGCGGCAAGAGAGAGCGGACGTGACGGGGCACGCACTTTTGAAGCGGCACTTCCGTATGGCTGTGCACTCGAAATGATACACACCTACTCGCTTATACACGATGACCTTCCGTGTATGGATAACGATGACCTTCGCCGAGGAAAGCCGACGAGCCATAAAAAATACGGCGAGGCAAACGCGCTTTTAGCAGGCGATGCTTTGCTCACACGTGCATTCGGCGTTGCGGCGACAAATATGCTTCTTGACGGCGCTACAAATGCGAAAGCAGTTGCACTTCTTTCGGAGTGCGCTGGTGCTGACGGTATGATAGGCGGTCAGGCGCTCGACCTTATCGGCGAGAAAGAAAAGTTCAATATGCAAACGCTTGAGCTTCTGCAGTCGCTTAAAACGGGTGAACTTATTCGCTGTGCGGCGCTGCTTGGCTGTCTTGCGGGCGGTGCTTCCGACGGGCTTTGCGAAGCGGCAGAACAGTATGCGCTCTATATTGGAAGAGCCTTTCAGGTTGTCGATGATATACTCGACGTTGTTGGTGACCAAGCTACCCTTGGCAAGCCTATCGGAAGTGACGGTGAGTGCGGCAAGACCACGTTTGCGACGGTTATGTCGATTGATGAGGCAAGAGCGTACGCGAAAGAACTCACAGAATCGGCGAAAAAGGCAATAAGCTTGTACGAGGACGCAGCGTCACTGTGCGAACTTGCTGACTATCTATTGGCCAGAAATAAATAGACAGAGGACGTTTATGGATTTTATTATAGATTTCTTTACGAACTATTTGCTAATATGCGCATTTGCCGGTTGGTTTTCGGCACAGTTTATTAAGTGTACGCGCTATATAATCAGATACCGAAAGTTTGATTTCAGGCTAATTATGTCCTCGGGCGGTATGCCTAGTTCACATTCCGCTACCGTATGCGCACTTGTTGTGGCAACCGCCAAGTCCTGTGGCACGGGAAGCGCACAGTTTGCACTTGCATTTATACTTGCGTTTATCGTTATGTATGATGCGGCAGGCGTACGCCGTGCGGCAGGCGAACAGGCAAAGGTTTTAAACCGTATGGCGAAGGAACTTTCAAACGGCGACAGACGCTATCTTGATAAAAATCTCAAGGAGCTTATCGGTCACACACCGCTTCAGGTAATAATGGGCGCGCTTCTCGGAATCGTGATACCGCTCCTGATTCCCGTATTTTAAGCTATGCGTGTAGATAAACTCGTACATGAGCGCGGTCTTGCAAAAAGCCGTGAGGCGGCGCAGAAGATGATAAAAAACGGCAATATAAGCATTGACGGTAGAATCGTGACAAAGCCGTCAGCAGATATCTCCGATGAAGCGGAGATTTTCGTTGTTGGCGAAACGCTCCGCTACGTCAGTCGCGGCGGACTCAAGCTTGAGCGTGGGCTCGAGGTGTTTTCGATAGACGTGACGGGACTTGACTGCATCGACATCGGCGCATCGACGGGTGGCTTTACGGATTGTCTTTTGCAGCGCGGTGCCGCATCGGTGCGTGCCGTGGATGTCGGACGTTCGCAGCTGGATGCTTCGCTTGCGGCAGATCCTCGCGTGACTTCCTTTGAGGGAATCAACGCACGCTACATGGAGCCGTCAGACATCGGCGGCA
>JAZNLM010000025.1:0-5988 GCA_045579105.1 Candidatus Flemingiibacterium sp. | reverse complement strand
GGATCGATTTCGAAAAAACTTGCCGACGGATCTATTTTGTAAGCGTGTGCCAAAAAATCCGCATTCGAAAGAATGCGGATTTTTTTATCCAAGCCGCAGGCTTGGCATATCATCACGACGCAGTCGTGCATATCATCAAGGGCGGCGAGCCGCCCCTGTATCTCATCACGCGCCAGCGTGTATCCTCCTGCGGCTTGATGATATCCAGCC
Organism: Candidatus Flemingiibacterium sp.; assembly: GCA_045579105.1. GTDB lineage: Bacteria > Bacillota > Clostridia > Oscillospirales > CAG-272 > Flemingiibacterium. Next base: position 5,778 of record JAZNLM010000025.1, on the reverse strand, counting down.
CTACGGGCTGATGATATACCGCAACCAGTTCCGGATGATATACACGCCTACGGCGTGATTGGAACGCGAGATTGCGGAAGTTCTTGAATTACTTTGCAAAATATGATATAATACCATTGAAGGGAGTGATATTATGGCTAAAAACTATTTATTGATATATTCGGAGCAGCTTGCGACCGATATAGAATTGCTTTGTCAAAATATAAAAGTTCCTTCTAACACTTCTTTTCAAATCCGCAAGAGTTCAAGTAGTGTGTATGCAAATATTCGGGAAGCGAATTATGGACAGAGTAAAGCGGATATGCTTTCAAAGTTCGAAATAGCTCTCAAAGAATGTAGCGAGACAGAAGGTTGGTTACAGTTGTTATTCAATACAAACGGCATGGATGAAGCAACCTATAAAAATTATCGAAATCTTTGTGGTCGTATCAGACGAATGTTGATTGCGAGTTGCAAAACCTTGAAGGAGAGCATAAAGTGAAGAAAGAGTTACGGGATAAAATTTTAGAAAAAGTCGGATATGAATTGAATCGTAACGGTTTTTTTATCGCCGATTCATCAAGTAAGTGGATGATTTTCCACAGAAAAAATGATTCCTACATCGAAATTATCCAGATTGGGCAAGACAAATACGAATCATTTGTCAGCATTTCTGCTTCTATTGCCTTTCTCAATGTTCCAAATGAAATAACAAATATAAACCATGCATTTTTTAACGAATTTAATAACGGTGATTTTGAAAAAATCAGCACAGATGATTGCTGTGATAAATTATTCTTAAAAGGAAATTTTGGGGATGCTTTCCATTACGGCGACGTTTATTTGACATTGTGGCGAGGAATTGTTGGCGTAGGTCCCAATGCCAAGAAACCAATCGGGATCAGACTTAAAAAATTCAATTCTGAAACATATGACAAATTATGTGACCTTATTATACAAAGGCTTAAAAAAGCATATCGCTGGTTGGATAAAAAGAAACAGGGCATCTGATAATTTGGCCACCTTTTGTTCTTTTTTACCTCATTTAAACACTTTTTCACTCGTTTAAGGCAAGAAAAAAGCCGATGCATTTGCATCGGCTTTTTGTTATACCTGAGAGTATCCCCCGCGAAAAGCGGCGAAGCCGTTTTTTCGCTGAGCTCGCGCTAAAAGCGAAACAAACGGAAACCTAAAAGCGAGCGCGAGCTTGGGTTCGTAAGTCCTTCCGCCCCTGTCAAAACGAAAATATCCACATATTGACTTTCCAAACGCTTCGTGATAAAATAAAAACAGCAAATCACACTCATTCTCTTTCAAAGGAGGAACGCTTATGTTCGGTTTCTTTAAAAACAATATGTCGAAAACAGAAAATCCAACACCTCGCAACGGCTATGGACGATGGCAAAATCAAAACGGTACGGTTTTAGAGGGCGAATGGCTTGACGGTATGCCCTATGGAAAGACATACGTCACTTTTGCCAATGGCGCGCGTATGACCGCACACTTCTATTTTGGCTTGATTCAAGGATATACTACTGTAAAAGATCCGAACGGATATTCCTTTGAAGGTGAAGTCCGCGACAGTAAGCAGCACGGAAAGGGAAGTGAGCGCTGGCCCGACGGTACTACGTATGAGGGAAGTTATTCTGACAATGCACGGGATGGCTTTGGAACTATGCGCTTTTCTGACGGCGGCGTATATACAGGATATTGGTCCAAAGATCGCTTTAATGGAGAAGGAACTTTAACCCATGCTGACGGTAGCTGCTACAAAGGTGTGTTTAAGGACGGCCTACTAAACGGACGCGGAACGTTTTCTGATAGCGACGGCAGATACTATGAAGGCGAGTTTCATAAAGGATATAAACGCGGACACGGTATTTTTAAATGGCCTGACGGCTCTCATTATGAGGGAAATTTTGAAAACGACGTGCGCTGCGGATACGGCGTTTACAAATTACCCGACGGCTCACGCTACGAGGGTCAGTGGAAAAATGACGTCGAGTGGGGCAAGGGACGACACTACGCACACGATTTTTCTTCTTATGACGGCCGTTGGAAAAAGGGATATCCTCAAGGAAAAGGCGTTGTAACATGGCCAAACGGCGAATCCTACTCGGGACAGTTCAGTAAAGGCTGGTTTACGGGTTTTGCCACCTATACAAATACAAGAGGGAAGAAATTCAGAGGCTATTGGATAAAAGGCAACTTGCTTTTTAACAAAAATGCACCCGCACCCGGAAGTGAATTTCGTTTCACAGGTAAAGGTAAGCGTCAGTACGTAAATTACCGCTACGAAGGCGGTTTCCGCGACGGAATCTGGGAAGGCTACGGGGTGGCTGATTGGGATGACGGCACACACTACGAGGGTGAGTGGAAGAACGATATGAAGCACGGCCACGGCATCCTTACCAAAGCAAACGGCGTTCGCTACGAGGGCGAGTGGCAATTCGACAAGCCTCACGGACACGGCAAATACACATGTGCAAAGCACGATTTTGAAGGTGAATTTGTGTGCGGAAAGCGCCAAGGCAACGGCATCACACGCACTAAAAACGGCGATATCTATGAAGGACCTTACGAAAATGACAAAAAGCACGGCAAGGGAGTGATTACCTTTGCTGACGGTACGAAGCTGATCTGTGCCTTTGATAACGGCAAGGTCGTAGGTGAAGGCGAAAAATACTACGCTGACGGCGGTGTTTACAAGGGCGCTCTCGGTCAAAAAGGTCTTCCCCACGGCATAGGCGTGTGGGAGCTCCCCGACGGCAGCCGATATGAAGGAGAACACGATATGGGTTACAGGCACGGCAAAGGTGTGCTCATTCTCCCCGACGGTACACGCAAAGAGGGATGGTTTGAAAAAGACGTCTATATCGGTCCTCAAAAGGAAGAAAACTCTCCGAAAAGCGATTAAATATTTTAGTTTATGTATAAAAAACCGATGCTCTCGCATCGGTTTTTATTATTATTCCTGCATAACAGGCAGTCAAAGTAATAATACGGTCTGTTTTAATAATCTCCGAACGGACGATCAGAAAAGCTCCTCTTCTTCTCCCGTCCAATGCTCGAAATATTCGACACCGCGCCACTTGCCCTCAACGAATGCTCTGTGCGAGGTTTCGATGTTTGCCCACTCATCAAGGCGCGAGAGATTGTATGCGCGCCAATCGGAGAAAAACTGATTTATCGCTTCGGGGTCGTACTCTCCGCGAAGCATAGACGCGCGCTTGAGGCGCACGTAGCGAATGGACAGACGGTTCTTTTCCACACGCCACAAGCGAAGAGGATCGCCCTTCACGGCCTGCGCCGCGCGATCAAACAGCTCATCGTACCGATCAAGCAATTCTTCGCGGAGAAACGCGTGCGTTGGATGGTCATTGAAGCCAATGTGGATATTTTCCTTTTCGACGGTGTCGCAGAGAAGGTCAAGATATTCGGTCAGCGCAGGCGCGGCAGCTCCGTAGAAGTATTCCATAAATTCGCGCTTATGCCGCTCAATATCGCAAAAAGGATCCCAAAGCAGCTTCGAAATCAGATACAGGCGCAGCTCATTGAAATCAACACCGCCGCGTGAAGCTCCGTTCGCCTGCTCGAAGATACCGCGGACGTTATTAGCCACCATCGCCTGAATGTTCGGCTGAAGAACGCGCCAATTGGGGTGCGGTGTCGGGTAATGTGCAAAGCAAGTAGTATAGTCCCAGATATACATACGGTCGCAGATCTTGCCCCACTCGCGAAGGTCGGTGATAAAGCTCGATCTTGAGCCGTCGGGGCGGACAACGCTGCGAGTTTCGTCGTCGCAGGTTTCAAATGGGTGCGCGAAGCACGCCTCGATCGAGCAAAGACGAACACATACGTTCTTTCGGTTTCTGACACTTCGGGGAGCGGGACGGGTATAATGGTAGGCGAGTGTATCGAAGACCACGTTCGGAAATTCGGTTTCAAGCTCCTGCGCGATACGGCTGACAAATCGCAGAAGCGTGCCTGCAGGAGAGCCTTCCTCGCGGTCAACTGCAAGACATTTTTCGCATTGACAGCCAAAACGCCAGTCATTTTGGGAAACAGAGATGATGCGTGCCTCGGGTTTTTCTCTCAGCGCCTTTCTGACAGCGGCGACACAGATCTCGTATACCTCGGGATTGGTCAGACAAAGCTGTGTTCTGCCGCCGCTACGTACCACGCGCTTCCCGTCGATAAAAGAATAATACTCGGGATGGGTTTCGCCGTAAACAGCGGTGGGCACCATTCTTTCAAAGGTATGAACAAACCACGCGTACGGCATATATCCGCCCATACGTGCGGGAATACGGTGGTGGCCGCCGTTCAGACGGCAACGAACTGCAAAGCGAGGATTCTGTACGGCATCGGCATAGCTATGCTCGCGGTATTCGATACGCGGCACCTGTCTGATATTATATTCACCGACCGCAAGATCGGTAACTGTCGGAATTTTCTCGCAGTTATGCGTAAAGAAACGGCAACCGAGCGTTTCGAGAAACTCATAAACGCCGTATATCACACCGCGATTTCCGCCCGCGATGCACAGACGCTCACCGTCGGTAACGATACGAAAGCCGTCCTCACCAAGATCGGCTGTATCAATGCCGCTGATATCGCCGATATATATACCGGCCGTGTTCGCTTTTGCCTCTTCGATCTGAAAGGACGCGCAGGTCATGCGGTCAAGGTAATAACGAAGCTCTTTTGCTGCGTAAAGCGCCGTACTGTTACGGTCGGATAGTTGCTCGGGCGACAAATAAATGGAAACAAGAGCGGTTCTGTTTTGTGCAAGGATCATCTGAGAACTCCTTTCGTCTTTCAAGTTATAGTTCATACGCCAAGATCAAAGCGATGATGATTTTCATCATTTTTTGATCTTCTTTGTTTTTATAATTGTAACACGCTTTTATCTTTTTGTCAATTATGTTATCCGCGCGAGAGAAAAAGAGCAGCCTCAAGCGCTGAATGTCCAAGCTTTACCTACAAATAAAACCGATGCTCTCGCATCGGTTTTGTTTTTTTAAAAGGCAGTTTCGCGCATTGACGAGCGCGCGACTTAAGGGACGCCGTCCCTTAAGAAACCCTGCGAGCTTTTGAAAAAGCTCGACCAAAACTTTTCTAAAATAAATTACTTTATCTTGTTTATATCGTACGGTGTGGTCTGGTATACAAAGTAGTTAAGCCAATTGGTATAGAGGAGATTTGCGTGGCTTCTCCAAGTGGAGCGCGGCTTTTTCGAGGGGTCATCGTTCGGGTAGTAGTTATACGGAATAGCCGTGCCGAGTCCCGCCTCGCAGTCGCGTCTGTACTCTTTATCGAGAGTGTCGGTGTCATATTCCGAATGTCCGGTTACGAACACCTGTCTGCCCTTTTTGGTCGCCACAACGTAAACGCCTGCCTGCTCGGAGGACGCAAGTATCTTGAGTGCGCTTTCCTTTTCTATATCCGCGCGGTCAACGGTCGTGTACCTTGAGTGCGGAGCATAGAAAACGTCGTCGAAACCGCGCATAAGTATCGACTTTTTGCGGTCAACTGTGTGGGGGAATACGCCAAAAAGCTTTTTGTCAAGCGGCTTTTTCTTTATCCCGTAATGATAATAAAGCGCCGCCTGTGCGCCCCAGCAAATGTGGAAGGTGCTCGTTACGTTTGTCTTGCTCCACTCCATAATTTCGCAGAGCTCGTCCCAATACTCGACCTCTTCAAATTCGAGCTGCTCAACGGGCGCGCCCGTGATTATCATACCATCGTATTTTTCGTGCTTCACCTTGTCAAAGGTCTTGTAAAAGGCGATAAGAT
>JAZNLM010000024.1:0-14302 GCA_045579105.1 Candidatus Flemingiibacterium sp. | reverse complement strand
GAACTAAGAGCGCCTCCGACAAATGTCGGAGGCGGGTGCCTTATTTTTTACGCATTATGCACGAAGCGTAATTCCAAGCTCTCTTTCAAGAAGTGTGAGTATCTTCTTCGAGGTCTTATCCGCTTCCTCATCCGTAAGAGTACGGTCGGGCGCGCGGAGAACAACGCTGAATGCCACGCTCTTCTTGCCCTCGCCAAGCTGTTTGCCGCGGTAAACATCAAAGAGCTTAACATCCTCGACGAGCTTGCCGCCGGCCTTTTTCATAACAGCCTCAATCGCACCAACCTCAAGCTCATCGTCGCAAACGAACGCGAAGTCACGGGTGGTTGCCGGGAACTTGGGAAGTGCCTTGAACTGCTTGTCGAGCTTTGCCTTTTCAAACATATTCTCAAAATCAAGGTCAGCCACGTAAACGGGTACGTCTATCTCGTAGCCTGCAGCCACGCTCGGGTGAATCTCACCGAGTGTGCCGAGCACAGTGCCGTCTGCACATACAAGCTCTGCACAGCGACCGGGGTGGAACGCCGCATCGTCACGCTTTGCCTTATAGGTAACGTCAGCGATACCTGCCTTATCGAGAAGCTTGTCAACCATACCCTTGAGGGTGTAGAAGTCGCCGTCACGGAAGAAGCCGACGGTAATTCTGCGGCGCTCCTCGGGAAGGTTCTTCGGATCCTCATCGGGAATGTAAATCTTTGCAAGCTCGTAAAGCGCTGTCTTGCCTGCGTGATAATTGTTGTTGCGCGCAAGCACCTCGAGCATAGACGGGATTGCGGTAGTACGCATTACGCTGGTGTCCTCGCCGAGAGGGTTGGAAATAACAATCGACTTGCGGCGCGGATCATTTTCAGCCATTTCGATCTTATCATAGAACTTCGGGCTGATAAACGAGAACGTTTCGCACTCGTAAAGGCCCATAGCACAGAGAGTTTCCGCGCAGAGAAGCTCAAATTTCTGTACGGGAGTACGGCTTCCCGAGGTGATAGGAGTTACAAATTTAGTAGATTGAATGGTGTCGTAGCCGTAAATACGGAGAATTTCCTCTGCGATATCGTTCATACAACGGCAGTCCGCACGGAATGTGGGAACGGTCATAGTGTCGCCGTCGAACTTGAACTCGAGCTTGGTAAGCACGTCCTTCATATAATCAGCGCTTACGTCAAGTCCGAGGAACGCATTGATGCGGTCAGCATCAAGCTTCATCTCAAAGGGCGCTTCTTTTCCCTTGTAAACGTCGATAGTGCCGTCAACAACCTCACCTGCGCCGAGCATAGTAATAAGCTCACAAGCGCGGTCAAGTGCGGGCATAGTGTTTTCGGGATCAAGTCCCTTTTCAAATCTGCCCGAGGACTCGGTTCTCATACCCTGACTTTTCGCGGTAACGCGAACCGAGCTTCCGAAGAAGTTCGCGGACTCGAAAACCACGGTCTTTGTATCTTCCTTGATTTCGGAGTTAGCGCCGCCCATAACGCCTGCAAGCGCAACAGCCTTCTTTTCGTCAGCGATTACGAGATTAGTAGCATTAAGGATGTGGTCAATATCGTCAAGTGACTTGAATACCTCGCCATCTGCCGCGTTTCTTACGATTATCTTCGAGCCATCCAGACAGGAGTAGTCAAACGCGTGCATGGGCTGACCGTATTCGAGCATTACGTAGTTGGTGATGTCAACGATGTTGTTAATGGGACGCACGCCCGAAGCGCGAAGTCGCATACGAAGCCATAGCGGAGAGGGTTCAATTTTTACGTTCTTAACCACGCGAGCAGTATAGCGGGGACAAAGCTGCGCGTTCTGCACGTCAACGGAAAGATAATTTTCAATTTTGTCGCCGTCATTTGCGTAGGTGACAACAGGAGTTGTTGGCTTGAAGTCGCGGCCGAACGAAACGGCGGTTTCGCGCGCAAGACCGAGAACGGACAGACAGTCGGGGCGGTTTGAGGTTATCTCAAACTCCACAACAGTATCGGAAAGTCCGAGCACATCGTGAATGTCGTCGCCGGGCTTGCAGTCAATGCCGTCCATAATAAAGATGCCGTCCTCGATAGCATTCGGCATATCGTGGGTGGTGAGATTAAGCTCGGCAATCGAGCAGAGCATTCCGTTCGAGGGTACGCCGCGAAGCTTGCCTGCCTTAATGTTAACGCCGCCGGGGAGCTTGGAAGGCGCCTTTGCAACGGGCACCATAGCGCCTGCGAAAACATTCTGTGCGCCCGTTACAATCTGCACGGGGACCTCTTCTCCAATGTCTATCTGGCAAATCCAGAGGTGATCGGAATCAGGGTGACGCTCGAGCGAGATAACCTTGCCGGCAACTACGTTTTCGATATCCTCACCGAGAATTTCAAAGCCTTCAACCTTCGAACCGGTGGCGGTAAGACGGTCACAGTATTCCTTGGGAGTAATCCCGTCAAGACTGACGAAATCCTTTGCCCAGTTAAGTGATAAATTCATTGTTCTTTACTCCTTTCCCGCTGTTTAGAACTGATCGAGGAAGCGTACGTCATTCTCGTAGAGGTAGCGCATATCATCGATGCCGTATTTGATCATCGTGATACGCTCAACGCCCATACCGAATGCAAATCCGCTGTATTCGTCGGGATCAATGTTGCAGCCGCGAAGTACGTTCGGATGAACCATACCTGCACCGAGAATCTCTATCCAACCCTCGCCCTTGCAAAGCTTACAGCCCTTGCCGCCGCAAACGAAGCAGGAAACGTCAACCTCTGCCGACGGCTCGGTGAACGGGAAGTGGTGAGGTCTGAATCGGATCTGTGTCTGCTCGCCGAACATCGTCTTTGCGAACGTCTCAAGGGTACCCTTAAGGTCGCCCATGGTGATGCCCTTGTCAACAACAAGTCCCTCGAGCTGGTGGAACAGCGGCGAGTGGGAAGCGTCAACCGCATCCGAGCGGTAAACACGACCGGGAGAGATTATGCGTATCGGCGGACGCTGCTTCTCCATTGTGCGGACCTGTACGGGAGAGGTCTGCGAACGGAGCAGAATATTCTCGGTGATGTAGAACGTGTCCTGCGTGTCGCGCGCCGGGTGATTTTCGGGAATATTGAGTGCCTGGAAGTTGTAATAGTCATATTCAACCTCGGGGCCTTCAACTATCGAGAAGCCCATACCGATAAATATGTCTTCCATATCCTTCTGTACCGTTGCAAGCGGATGACGCTTGCCGATTTCAGGAGCCTTACCGGGCATAGTCACGTCAAGGCGCTCGTCAAGCAGCTTCTTTGCGAGAGCCGCGCCTTTCTGTGCCTCTGCCTTTTCTGCGATTGCGTTTTCGATGTACTCGCGTACTTCATTTGCGAGCTGTCCGATTATCGGACGTTCTTCGGGTGTAAGCGCGCCCATTCCGCGAAGAACGGCGGTAAGCTCGCCCTTCTTTCCGAGGAAGCGGATGCGAAGCGCTTCAAGGTCAGCTTCGGGAGCGTTAAGCTCCGCCACAGCCGCCGCACGGATCTGTTCAAGTTTTTCTTTCATGTCGGTCTATCCTTTCAAATTATATATTCGGGCAAAACAAAAAGCCGCCCGTCCCAAAAATCTTAAGGACGAAGCGGCATATTTTCATAAATATGCGTTTCCGCGGTACCACCTTATTTTATTGCTTGAAACCAAGCAATACACTCGGCAACGCTTTAACGGTCGTAAACCGTTGGCGCCTACAAGTTAACCTTCAGCACCACTGCTCGTGAGCGAAACGCCTCACTTATCAGCGAAAGACCGCTTTCAGCCACGTTAAACGGGCGATCCTCTCTGTGTACGCAAAACCAAGGGGCAAACTCCATCATCGCATTTACATCAGTATAGCACATATTTTTATAAAATGCAAGGGTTTTTGAAAAGTTTTTGCGCACGCGCAGATTTAAACAAGCTCCAGCAAAATATCCGCAAACGTCGCCCCTGACAGTCTTACAAGATCCGCAGGCTTTGCTTCAATCTGCCAACCTATCTTTCCGGCACTGACGAGCATCGTTTCAAGGCTTTCCGCCGTTGCATCAAACACCGTGCGGTACTTTTTCTTCATTCCAATCGGCGAACAGCCGCCGCGAACGTATCCCGTGACTTTGTTTATGTCGGCAACGGGTATCATTTCGACGCTTTTTACGCCGACAGCCCTCGCCGCCTTTTTTAAATCAAGCTCGCGATTTACAGGTACGTCGAACACATAATAGTTTCTGTCCGCACCTTTAGTAACGAGCGTTTTAAAGATTTTGGACGGATCAATGCCAAGCAGTCCGGCGAGTGTCATCCCGTCAACCGCGCCCTCGTCGTGCTCGTAGGTATGCGGCGTGTATGGGAGCTTTTCTTTATCGAATATGCGATATACGTTAGTTTTAAATTCAGCCATTTTTGTGTCCTCTCGGAGTATTTGCTTATATTGTAGCACAAAAAGTCGTCTTTGTACATAAATTCGGCAAAATTTCTCTTTACTTTGAGAAAGAATGGTGGTATAATGGGGGTAACAGAAATTTTATAACACAGGAGATACAAAAATGAGCTACAAAACGGACTTTATCGAATTTATGGTAAGAAGCGGCGTTCTCCGCTTCGGAGACTTCACCACCAAGAGCGGCAGAAAGTCACCCTACTTCGTAAACACCGGCAACTATAAGACCGGCGCACAGATGGCAAAGCTCGGCAAATACTACGCAGAGTGCCTCAAGAACAATGTCGGCGATGACTTTGACGTGCTCTTTGGTCCGGCATACAAGGGTATTCCGCTTGCAACCGTTACCGCTTGCTCACTCTTTAATGAGTACGGCATCGACAAGCCCTACTGCTTCAACCGCAAGGAGGCAAAAGACCACGGTGAGGGCGGCAATATGGTTGGCGCAAAGCTTTCAGACGGCGACCGCGTAGTTATCATCGAGGACGTTATCACCGCAGGTACTGCTGTACGCGAAACGCTTCCTCAGCTTATGGCGGCTGCAAACGTAAAGGTTGAACATATGATAATCTCCGTTGACCGCATGGAGCGCGGACAGTCGGGCACTACCGCAATCAAGGAGATTGGCGCTGAATTCGGTATCAAGGTTCATCCTATCGTAACCGTTCGCGAGATCATCGACCATATGCACGGCCGCGAAATCGACGGTGAAATTCCGCTGAACGACGAAGTACGCGAGCGTATGGAAGCATACCTCGAGATGTACTGCGAGAAATAATGAATATAGCACTTCGTTTCGCCGCACCCTCGGATGCGGCGAAATTTGTAGAAATTTACCGCCCGTACGTTGAAAAAACCACGGTAACATTTGAATATGACGTACCGAGCACGGCAGAGTTTGAGCGCCGCATAACAAGCTTTAGCGAGGACTTCCCGTTTATCCTCTGCGAGGTTGACGGTGACATCGCAGGCTACGCCTACGCGCACAAATACGGCGAGCGGTTTTCCTTCCGTTTTTCCGCGGAGCTGTCTGTGTACATCGCCCAGGATTTTCGCGGCGTGGGGCTTGGCAAACTACTTTACAGCGCGCTTATCGATCTTCTCACGGTACAGGGATACAAAAACCTATACGCGCTCGTCGCAGCGCCGAATCCCGCAAGCTTTGCGCTTCATGAAACCTTTGGCTTCAAAGAAATCGGTCGTGCAAACGGTGTCGGTTACAAGTTCGGCAAATGGATAGATCTCGTAACGCTCCAGCTTATCGTCGGCGACAAGCCTGAGGAAATCGATGCTGCCAAATGGCGCGAGTGTCCGAAGAAAATCAGCGAGCTTGGTATAATGGCAGATAAAATACTTAAAAAACACAACAAAACAGCCAATGTCATTTAGATACGACGGTGTAAGTTTAGATAAGAGCGAATCTTCGGATTCGTCCTTATTGCATCTTTATGTATCTAAATGTAAATCAAAATTTATACGCCCATTCAGCAATAAAATATAAACATTATTAATATATAATTTTTTATATTTCTATAACGCTTTTCAGATATATATGCGTGATTCAAGTGAAATATCTATCAAAATACTCCCAATTATCTGGACATATCTGTATAATGCATATCATTTACACTATTGAAATCACTATTGATTTCATATGAATAGCCGCCTTTTTCCTGCTGCAACTTGTAAAACGGGAAATTCTAATGTGGGTTGAATAGTAATCAAAAAATAAGTTATTGTTCGATTTTACTTTTTGTGATACAATATTATTGAAAGCAGAGCTCGCTTATCTTTTTTAAGGAGAACAGATATGGCTCATATAGGGGTGAAAATAAAAGAATTACGGAAAAAGAAAGATATGACGCAGGAAAAGTTGGCAGAATACCTGAATGTGTCCTTTCAAGCTGTTTCCAAATGGGAGACAGGCGCGGCATCGCCGGATTTATCTATGATCGTTCCCTTGGCGCGGCTGCTTGAGGTTTCCACAGACGAACTGTTTGGTCTTACCGATACCGCTGAAGATCCGCGTCAGAAGGAGCTGCGTGAAGCTTGGGTACAAACATGGGTTACAGGCGATACCGCAAAACGCTATGAAGTCTCGCAGGCTGCCGTAGCAGAGTTTCCCGGAAATTTTGAATATCTGAAATGGCTTGCCGATGCAGAATCCGAGTATGCAATCCATAATTGTGAGCGTGGCAGTTCTGATCAACGAACCCATTTTGAAAATGCCGTTCGGTATTGCGAAATGATCATTGAGGATTGTGAAGATGTTGACATAAAGGAAGCTGCGATTTACGCCATCGTTTTGGATCTTCCCAATATCGGAAGACGTGAAGAAGCGGTTCAATATGCAAAACAGCATCCAAAATCTGATGAGTTACTGAAATGGTGTTTGTCGGGTGAAGAATGGGAAAAACATCGTCAAAATATGATATTTGACAAAATGCAGAATCTAATTTTCGAATTAGAATTTGGACATCGAGACCTCGCAGCTATTAAAGCAGCAGAAGCAATTATAAAAACTGTTATTGATGATGAAAACTATCTATGGTTTCATGATACGCTGATGCACAATTATATTTGGCAGGCAGAATGTTTGACGAGAGAAAAACAGTATGATGAAGCTATTCGCATTTTGAAGAAGTCTCATCACCACGCTGTAAAATTTGAAGAAATGTATGAACGAGGAAAATTATCCGAGCTTCCGTACACTTGCGCCATACTTAACAAATTGTCGCATAACTCAAATGATATTACTTGGAGCGGAACATCTACGCTAACGGAAGATTTCAAGGAGTACCTCACATACAAGGACTTCGATGTACTCCGTGTACGTGACGATTTCAAAGCACTTGAAGTGCTCTGATAAAGTTTTTTTACCGTGATGATACGAGTGTTTCAAGAAAATTAAGAAAGATTCCTCGATTGCAGTCGTAGTCGAGGAATCTTTTTGTAGTTTATCTAAACTTATACCGTCTTATCTAAATGACATTGACAAAACAGCTTCACGTTAAACGTGAAGCTGTTTTGTTATTTATTGTCGTCGCTGCGTTGTTCTTTGAGCTTTTTCAGATTGTTAAGCTCGTTTAAGAATTCGTCAGCCTCGTCAAATTCACGGTATACCGAGCAGAAACGGATATAAGCAACTTCATCAAGCTCGCGGAGCTTTGCCATAACACGCTCACCGATTTCCCACGTCGATACCTCGACACGCTGACCGCTCTTGAAATCTGCTTCCATACCATCAACTATAGCCGTCATTTGCTCCTCTGTAACGGGGCGCTTCTGGCAGGCTTTCCTTATTCCGTTCATTACTTTGTCGCGGTTGAACGCCTCACGCGTGTTGTCACGCTTGCAAACGACAAGCGCGCCGCGCTCTACCGTTTCGTATGAGGTAAATCTGTGCTGACAGTTAAGACATTCTCTGCGGCGGCGTATACTACGCTCGTCGTCTATAGGACGTGTGTCAAGCACCTTATCTTCGTTGCATCCGCACATCGGACATTTCATACCTAAAACCTTGCCTTTCTCTTCGCCCTCGGCGTAAATATGTAACTTGTGGTGGAGTTTGCAGTTATCAACACCAAGTGTTCTCGCATATGCTATATCAGACGCTGTAAGATACTGTTTAGCACCAAGTGCCCTCAACGCATTACACAAGTATTATAACACAACAGGTACTTTTTTTCAAGCCCTTTTTCCGTTTTTTTACACGGCCTTTAACGGGCATGCTTCAAACCCACGATAATACATACATCATGATAAGGAAGGTGAGTGCAATTCATCCTATAATCGGTATAACAACTTCAAATAACTCTGACGGCGACTATTTTCTCCGTCGGCAGTACTGTACTGCAATACTTAAAGCGGGCGGAATACCAATAATGCTCCCACCCGTTGCAAAACCCTCATGTGCACTGGGAATATGCGCAGGTATTTTATTTTCAGGCGGCGGCGATATAACGCCGAGACTGTGTGGCATCGCAGACTATGATCCTGCACGCCTTGTCGATCCTTTCCCAGAGCGCGACGAATACGAGCTTGAACTCGCAAGCCTTGCGTATAAGCGGAATATTCCGGCGCTCGGAATTTGTCGAGGAATACAAGTTTTAAACTGTGCACTCGGCGGAAGCCTGCACTTTGATATATCGGGGCATACGCAAAAACGCTCGCGTGAACAGCCCTCGCACAGCGTGAATGTAACACACGGCTCGCTGTTACATAGACTCGTGGGTTCATCTACGCTTGAAGTAAACAGCTTTCATCATCAGGCAGTAGCGAAATCTTCTCCGCACCTTAACGTGTGCGCACTCTCGGACGACGGCTCTGTAGAATCACTTGAAGCTGATCACAAACGCTTTTTTGTCGGCGTACAGTGGCACCCCGAACATCTTTCGGACCACGCTTCAAGCGTGCTCTTCGCGGCATTCGTCGCCGCGGCAGACGGTCGCGCCGTGGGATAAAAGCATATCACACCTTACAGTACAGCGCATATATTTAATAGTGCAACTGTAGTGTGAGGTGAATTTATGCTGTCCGAGCTGTTCTTTGAATGTCTTAACGCCGTGTACGTGCATACAAAGAGTGAAATAAGTTACTGTGTGCGCCGTCGTGGCGGAACACTGTATATCTTCTTTGAGGCGTCAAACGGCACCGTGGATTGGCAGCGAAATTTGGATTTTCCGGCAAAAGCATACAAACGAATGGGAAAGACGGTGTGGTTTGCGCATAGGGGCTTTCTCGATGCCTGGCACGAACTTGAAAGCTTACTATCAGAAAAAATTACAGACAAGAGTGTAAAGAAAATCATACTCACCGGATATTCCCACGGTGCGGCAATCGCACTTTTATGCCACGAATACGTATGGTTCACTCGCCCCGATCTACGCTTTTCGCTCGAGGGATACGGCTTTGGCTGTCCGCGCGTGATATGGGGAGCTCCCAGCGGCGAGGTGCGCCGTCGCTGGCAGAATTTCACGGTAATTCGCAACATAGATGATGCTGTGACACACGTTCCGCCGGCAATTATAGGCTACATTCACGTGGGTAAAATGCTTGAAATCGGTGTTCGTGGGAAATACTCCAAGATAGATGCTCACCGGCCGGAAAATATTACCGCAGAGCTTGAAGCCTATGAGTCAACACGATAATATGCGTTTTCCTGATTATTCTTCGCCTATATACTCAAATCTCGGGAAGCTCTTCCCGTCTTTTTCCACAGTTTCGTTCCACATATACGCCGGGCGCACCCACATACCGCCATCGCCGTAAAGTGCCTTGTATATGACCACTTCTTCAAGTGTTTCCGAGTGTTTGGCAACGCCCAACACCTGATATCTGTTGCCCTTATAGTGACGGTATATTCCGTCTTTAATAATGTCCATAGCAAGTACTCCCTTCGTGTGTCACGGACAAGCCGCGCACGGTGTTTTGTACGTATATTGTACCACAAAAGCACGTGTTGTGTCAATTAAAAAGCTGTGTTTTCCTTGACTTTGATATCAAATTATGATACAATATTTCTGTACCGCTCACGGTACAAATACGCGGCAAATGCCGCAGAAAGGATACAAAGAATGAGCAAAAATTCAATACCTGTGACCGACGAGCTTTTTGATCTTTCCCACACAATAGCCGTCGGTTTTTTTAGTTGCGTCAAATATCCGTGGGAACTTCTCGACGGCATCGGTGATTTTATAAAGGTGCTCGGAAAAACACTTGATCTCAACATTTTCGAGGATAGAGGCGGTGACGTCTACGTTGCAAAGAACGCCAAAATAGCTCCTAGTGCGAGTATTAGCGGGCCGTGTATCATCGACTGCGATGCTGAGGTACGTCACTGTGCCTACATCCGCGGCTCGGCGATAGTCGGCAAAGGCGCGGTTGTGGGGAATTCGTGCGAGCTTAAGAACTGCATTCTGTTCGACGGCGTTCAGGTGCCCCATTTCAACTATATAGGCGACTCTATACTCGGCTACAAATCGCACATGGGTGCTGGAGCGGTAACGTCTAATGTTAAGAGCGACAAAACACACGTCTGCGTAAAATCAGGTGAAGTTTGCGTGAACACCGGGCGCAAAAAGTTTGGCGCGATGCTTGGTGACTTCGTTGAGGTCGGCTGCAACAGCGTACTGTGTCCGGGAACAGTAATTGGTCGGAGCACGAATATTTATCCGCTTTCCATGGTGCGGGGAGTTATCAGCGCAAACTCGATTTATAAGGCCGACGGAAATATCGTAGACAAACACTAATTTGAGAGGAGTATGTGATTAAAATGGGAAGACTTTTCGGAACCGACGGTGTCCGCGGAATTGCCAACACAGATCTCACCTGTGAGCGCGCTATGCAAATAGGCAGAGCTGTCGCTACAGTGCTCGCGGTGGGCAAGCGCAGATATCCCAGGGTTCTCGTCGGAATGGACACGCGAATTTCTTCAGAAATGCTCTCTGCCGCACTCACTGCGGGACTTTGCTCTGCAGGCGCAGACGTTATAGACCTGGGTGTCGTACCCACTCCGGCTGTGGCTTATCTTGTCGGAAAATACAAGGCTCACGCGGGCATTATGATATCTGCTTCGCACAACACCTTTGACTTTAACGGCATTAAAATCTTCAACGAATACGGATACAAGCTAGCTGACGAGCTTGAAGAGCGGATTGAGGCTATCGTTCTCGATGGCATTCCCGCACCGAGAATCGAATCACCCGAGAACATCGGAAGTGTTACTCGCGCCATTGACGCCGTAAAGGACTACGTTGACCATCTGGTAAGCTCGGCACATTGCTCACTTGAGGGTATGAACATAGCCGTGGACTGCGCTAACGGCTCGGCAAGCAAGACCGCCGCAGAACTTTTCTCAAGGCTTGGCGCAAATGCGGCTATACTTTCGAGTGAGCCTGACGGCATAAACATCAACCAGAACTGCGGTTCAACGCATCTTGAAAAACTCAGGGCATACGTTGTCGAGCACTCTCTTGATGCAGGTGTCGCCTACGACGGCGATGCAGACCGTTGCCTTTGCGTTGACAGCGAAGGCAATGAGATTGACGGCGATATGATTATGGCAATTCTCGCGCTCGATATGAAATCGCGAGGTAAGCTTAGCAAAAACGCAGTTGTCGGCACGATAATGACCAATTTCGGCTTTTCCAAATTCTGCGAGGAAAACGGTATCCGTTTTGTTGCGACCAAGGTTGGCGACAGATACGTACTCGAAGAAATGCTGCTCGAGGACTATTATCTCGGCGGCGAACAGTCGGGACACATCATTTTCCGTGACTATTCGACCACGGGCGACGGCCAACTGACGTCCATACAGCTTTTATCGCAGCTTAAGAGAACAGGCGTAAAGCTCGCCGACGCGGCAAAGGTTATGACACGTTATCCGCAGTTTATAGTAAACATCAAGACGACTGCAGAGGGAAAGCTCGCGTTCTTTACGGATCACACTGTAAAAGAAATAATCGAAGAAGCAAAGAAAGCACTCGGAGACTGCGGCAGACTTGTTACAAGACCGTCCGGAACAGAGCCGCTTATCCGTATTATGACTGAAGGTGACGATCCCGCACTTGCGAAGAGCGTGGCAGAGGACACCGCGGCACGAATCCAAAAGCAGCTTGAGGGTTACAATTAACCTAAAATCATAAAGCGCCGGGACCGA
Organism: Candidatus Flemingiibacterium sp.; assembly: GCA_045579105.1. Lineage (GTDB taxonomy): Bacteria > Bacillota > Clostridia > Oscillospirales > CAG-272 > Flemingiibacterium. The sequence goes on along the minus strand of JAZNLM010000024.1, from coordinate 2,246 downwards.
TATGTAAATATCGGTTGACGAGGAGAAAAATCATCGAAAGATTCGGCGGAAATTTTTCCGGTGGGTAAAACGCCCGTCGTAAGTCCGAGGACAAAAACCGTGGGTAACTGCGGCGAACAAAGCATCGGATAAACAAAACAATTTAAAAATCGGCAAAATGCCGGGTGGTAATGCGACTTCTTCGGTCACGACCTCACCGGCAAATTACCACACCATATACGGCATTTTCTAAATCCAAAGGAGTTATATATGTGTGGTATAATCGGATATATTGGCAAAGATAATTCTGTAAATCATCTTATCGCTGGGCTTCGCGCCCTCGAATATCGCGGATACGATTCCGCAGGAGTGGCATTCTTCGACGAGAGCGGCACTTTGTCTACCGTTAAAGCCGCAGGCAGACTTACGAGCGTTGAAGCAAAGCTTACGGATGCACCCGTGTCGCACTGCGGCATCGGTCACACACGCTGGGCAACCCACGGTGAACCGAGCGACGTCAACTCGCACCCCCACGGAACGCCGCACGTGAGCATCGTGCACAACGGCATCGTTGAGAACTACGCCGCGATTCGTGAGGAGTTAGTTTCACTCGGCTACACTTTTGAAAGCGATACAGACACCGAGGTTGCGGCGAAACTGCTTGATTACGCGTACAGAGTAGAACAGCTTCCCGCGCTCGACGCTATTGCGTACACGACCTCGCATCTTGTCGGCTCATGGGCACTCGGAGTGCTTTTCAGTGACCAGCCCGACACGATATACGCGGCGCGTTACGGCTCTCCGCTTATTATCGGCATTGGCGAGGGTGCCAACTTCATCGCATCGGACGTCACGGCAATTCTCGCTCACACGAGAAGCTTCTATCAGCTTGACGACGGCGAGCTTGCTATGATAAAGCGCGATGAAGTAAGCGTGTATAGGGACGGAGTACGAGTTGAAAAAGAGCTAAAAACGGCTCATTGGAGCGTTCAAACGGCAGAGCGCGGCGGATACGCTCACTTTATGCTCAAGGAGATAAACGAAGAGCCTATCGCTATTCGTCGGTCGCTTCACAGCCGTATAAAAAACGGGCTTCCCGATTTCACCCACGACTGCTTTGATTCGAGCGTATTCGCGAAGGTTTCGCGCGTACACATCGTTGCATGCGGTACGGCAATGCACGCGGGTCTTATCGCAAAAGAGGCGCTTTCCAAGCTTGCGAAACTGCCGTGTGACGTGGAAATTGCATCGGAATTTCGTTACAGCGAGGCGCTTATAGACGAAAACGACCTTGTAATCATCATCTCCCAATCGGGAGAAACCGCAGATTCACTTGCGGCACTGCGTTTATCAAAGCAGAAGGGGGCAAAGACGCTTGGCATCGTAAACGTCATCGGTTCAACCATTGCGCGCGAGGCTGACAGCGTTATCTACACGATGGCAGGCCCCGAGATTGCGGTTGCAAGCACCAAGGCATACTCGGTGCAAACGGCTCTTATGTACTTACTGTGCGTTGATGCAGCAATAGCTCGCGGCGCACTTGACTATGACACGGCAAAGGCTATTATTTCCGAGCTTTATGACAGAGCACCCGATGCGGTCGCAGAAATGATTTCGCGTGAAAACGAGATAACAGAAGCCGCCGCAGAGCTTGCAGACTGCGAGGACCTTTTCTACATCGGTCGCGGTATGGACTATCATCTCTCCTGCGAAGGCTCACTGAAATTAAAGGAAATATCGTACATCCACAGCGAAGCTTACGCTGCGGGCGAGCTCAAGCACGGCACAATATCGCTTATATGTGAGGGCACTCCCGTTATAGCGCTGTGTACAGTGCCCACAGTTTTTGAAAAGACGGTTTCCAACGTTCGCGAAATAAAAGCACGCGGCGCAAAGGTACTTATGATATGCCAAAGCGATACAGTTGTGCCAAACGAAACTCACGAGCGTATCATCCGCCTTCCAAAAATCGCGCACGGTCTTGACTTCCTTCCTGCAGCAACAGTTTTGCAGCTTCTTGCATATCACGTCGCCTTAATGCGCGGCTGTGACATCGACAAGCCGCGAAATCTTGCAAAATCCGTAACTGTAGAGTAGCGTGAAGATTTATTTCGCCGCAATGCATAATTAGCCGTTCACGCACCGAAAATCAAATTAAAAAATGAGCCCCAAGCCCATTTTTTGTTCGCAGCGTGAACCCATTTGAATTTCACCTTTATAGCAAAAATCCCTTGGCGGATAATCGCCAAGGGATTTATTTTTATCTT
>JAZNLM010000023.1:0-3354 GCA_045579105.1 Candidatus Flemingiibacterium sp. | reverse complement strand
TCCGGCGGCAAGGATTCGCTCACGCTCCTTTTCGCACTTGCCGAGCTTCGCAGGTTCTACCCGAAGAAGTTCGAGCTTGTGGCAATAAGCGTTGATATGGGTTTTGAAGGCGTAGATTTCACGCCGATTGCAGAGCTTTGCTGTGAGCTTGATGTGCCGTTTGTAATCGTACCTACACAGATAAGCCGCATTGTGTTCGACGTGAGAAAAGAGAAAAATCCGTGTGGACTTTGCGCCAAGATGCGCCGCGGTGCCCTTCATGACGAGTGCAAGCGGCAGGGGTGCAATAAACTCGCACTCGGACACCATTTCGACGACGTTGTTGAAACCTTTATGCTTAATCTGTTTTACGAGGGCAGACTTGGCTCGTTTTCGCCTGTGACGTATCTTTCGCGCAAGGATTTGACGATGATACGTCCGCTGCTTTATGCGCAGGAGAAGGATGTGCGCTACTTTGTCAATCGGCACCCTTTGCCTGTTATAGAGTCACCGTGCCCTGCTGATAAAAATACCGAGCGCGAGTCGATGAAAACTCTGCTTGCTTCTATGGAGAGAAACAATAAAGGACTTCGTCACCGTATCTTTGGCGCACTTCAAAAAGCGGGAATCGATGGATACAAAGAAGCTAAAATAACCGTTTTCCACGATGATGAGTAAGATTTTTGCACCGTCGAAGTAATTTTACCAAATTTGGCTTTATTTTTACACTTACATATGATATAATACACTTACATATGATATAATATTATATTAGTTTAATTGCGACACTCAAATCCTTCTATAGGGAGAAAAAATATGTGCGGATTCGTAGGTTTTTCGGGAAGACTCGAAAACAAAAAAGAAATACTTAATAAAATGATGGACCGAATCATTCACCGTGGTCCCGACTCCGAGGGCGAATTTATAAGTGAAAATATCGCGCTTGGTTTTCGCCGTTTGTCTATAATCGACCTTGGCGGCGGTTCGCAGCCTATATACAACGAAGACGGAAGCGTAGTTATCGTCTACAACGGCGAAACCTATAATTTTCCCGAGCTTCGAAGTGAGCTTGAAGCTGACGGACACGTTTTCGCGACCGATACAGACACCGAGGTGCTCGTTCACGGCTACGAGAAGTGGGGCGAAAAACTCGCCGAGCATCTTCGCGGTATGTACGCGTTTGTTATTTACGACATGAAGAAAAATTCACTCTACGGCGCGCGTGACATTTTCGGAATCAAGCCGTTTTATTACTACCGCACCGAGGACGGCGATTATATTTTCGGCTCGGAGATAAAGGCGTTTTTAGAACACCCGAAATTTGTGAAAAGGCTCAACAAAAAAGCGCTCCGTCCGTATCTTACATTCCAGTATTCTTCGCTTGAAGAAACTTTCTTCGAGGGAGTTTACAAGCTTCCTCAGGCGCACTATTTCACACTTAACCTGGGAATAGGTGAGCCTATTACCACAAAGCGTTATTGGGATGCTGACTTCACCGAGGTTGCGGGGGATTTCGAGCGCTACGTTGACGAAATAGACTGTGCGGTGCACGAATCCGTTGCGGCACACCGTATAAGTGACGTTAAGGTTGGCTCTTTCCTTTCTGGCGGCGTAGACTCAAGCTATATCACCGCTTGTCTTATGCCCGACAAGACCTTTTCCGTCGGCTTTGACTTCGATAAGTTTAATGAAACCGATTACGCAAAGGAGCTTTCGGACAAGCTTGGTATAGAAAATTATCGCAAGATGATAAGCGCCGAGGAGTGCTTTGCCAGTCTTTCGGATATACAGTACTATATGGACGAGCCGCAGTCGAACCCGTCCTGTTTGCCGCTTTACTTCCTCGCTAAACTCGCTCGTGAGCACGTCACCGTAGTCTTGTCGGGCGAGGGCGCGGACGAGATATATGCAGGATACGAGTGGTACGACGAAGCGGGACTTATGAAGAAGTATAAGCGTCTTCCCAAATTTATCCGCGTTGTGGCAGCTGCTGTAGCAAAGAAGCTCCCATATTTCAAGGGACACGACCTTATCATAAAATCTAGCGGAAACCCCGAAGATTATTTCATCGGTCAGGCGATGGTTTGGGACGAGAAGGATGCTTTACGCGTGCTGAAGAATGAATACCGCATGGGTCCGAGCGTTAAGGAAGTAACCGCGCCGATTTATGCAAGAGTAAAGGGTAAAAGTGAGCTTGACAAGAAGCAGTATCTTGACCTTAACCTGTGGCTGCCGGGTGACATACTTCTCAAGGCTGATAAAATGAGTATGGCAAGCTCGCTTGAGCTTCGCGTGCCGTTCCTGGACAAGAAGGTTATGTCGCAGGCACAGGCATTGCCGCACGAATACAAGATAAATGGTAAGAATACAAAGTATATATTCCGTAAGGCTGCCAACCGCACGCTTCCCGATGAGTGGGCAGACCGCAAGAAGATGGGCTTCCCGGTGCCGATACGCCACTGGATGCAGGAAGATAAGTATTACGAGCTTATAAAGAGCGAATTTGTGAGCGATGAGGCAAAGGAATTTTTTGATACCGATTACCTTATTTCGCTTCTCGACAAGCACAAAGCCGGTCAGGAAAACAACGGCAGACGAATCTGGACTGTTTACGTTTTCCTTGTATGGTATCGCCGCTTCTTTGTGACTGAGGCATGATTTTCTATAGCTTTTCATAAATATCAAACGTAAAGTAAGGAAAAAATAATGGAAAATAAAAATATAATTCCCGTATTGCTTGGCGCGGACCTTAATTGCTATAACGTAGCGCGCGCCTTTCACGCAGAGTACGGTGTAAAATCGTATGCGTTCGGACGTTACGCTATTGGCGCATCAAACTACACGCGTATTATAAACTTCACAGCAGTCGAAAAGCTCGACGAACCAGACGTTATGGTGGACACCCTTATGAAGTTTGCAGACGAGCATGAGGGCGCAACGCTCATCGCGTTCGGCTGTACCGACGATTACGCGGATATGCTTATCCACAACGGTGACAGACTCCGTCCTCGCTATATCGTGCCGTACATCGACGCAGACCTTTTTGAACGCCTTGCTTACAAGGCTAACTTCTACGAGGACTGCGATAAGCACGGTATACTCTATCCTAAAACCGCGATAGTCACACCCGAAACCCACCTTGAAAATTCACTCTCGGAAGAAGCTATCGGCTTCTCTTATCCGATAATCATAAAGCCGTCGGCGAGTGCGGTATATTGGAAATATTCCTTTGACGGAATGAAGAAGGTTTACACTGCCGGAAGTGCGCTCGAAGCCCAGATAATAATCCGCCGCATATACGAGTCCGGTTATCCCGAAAAGATAATCCTACAGGATATGATTCCGGGCGACGACTCGAGGATGCGCGTACTTACC
>JAZNLM010000022.1:0-15344 GCA_045579105.1 Candidatus Flemingiibacterium sp. | reverse complement strand
GAAAAAGGTACTTTTCCGTTTCTTTGAAAAGGTACCGATGATACTTCGCCGTGTATATACTCTTGCGGCAGTTATCGGTGGTTGGATACTGTTCTACTTTACGGATATGGAGAGCCTTAAGGCGTTCGCAATTGTTGCGCTCGGACGTAACGTCGGCGCAAGCAATCTGCAGGCGTTAAGCGTGCTTCGCCGTGAAGCTATACTTATCGTGCTTCTCGCCTTACTTTCAACTCCGATTCTCAAAAAAGGACTTTTGAAGCTTCGCGAGCGCTTGCCGCGTGTCTATGCGGCAGTGATGCCGACGGCGTGTATCATCGGACTTTGGGTATGCTTTATACTGCTCATTTCACAGTCTTATAACGCATTTCTTTATTTCAGATTTTAAGGGGGAAACGCTATGTATAAGAAAATAACAGTTTTGGCGTTTGCTCTTTGCCTTGCAATGTTTTTTGTTCTTGTATTTTTAATGCCTACTGACGATAATGCATCGGTTAAAGAAAATCGTCCGATGGCAGAAATGCCCGAACTCACTTGGGACAGTTTTTTTTCGGGAAAGTTCGCGGCGGATTTTGAAACGTATCTTTCGGATAACGTAGGCTTCCGCTCTGTTTTTACAGATATCGGTTCGCGTATAGAGAAGCTTCGCGGCTTCAATGCCAAAGCGAAAAATCAAGTGCTTGACTTGTCAAACGGTTCTCGTCTTGCTATTGTTGACGGAAAGATACTCGAAGTGTTCCGTGAGTCGCCTGCAGTACGCGATGCGTACATAGCCGCGGTGAACGGTATAGGTGCGACACTACCCGAGGGCACATCTGCGTACCTTTTGATGGTGCCGACACAGATAGAGTTTGACACTTCCGAATACGCCAAACTCTCTGACGGACAGAAGGCTACTATCGATGCGGTGTATGGCGCTCTCAACGGTGTTACTGGCGTGAGTGTTTACGAGTTACTTAAGGAACACACGGACGAATATATATACTTCCGTACTGACCACCACTGGACACAGCGCGGCGCACATTACGGCTATACGGCATTGATGAATGCTATGGGGGAAGAACCCATACCGCTCTCCGATATGGAGTGGCAAAGTATTGACGGCTTCCTTGGATATCTCTTCGCTCAGGCAAATCTTCCGGAGCTTGAACAGTACGCTGACAAGATAGAATACTTTATTCCGGGCGAAAACTATGACGTTGAAGCGAAGATAATTGAATTTGGCGAGATTGTTGAGTACAAGACCAAGATTTACTTCACTCCGGACGTTGGCGGCTATAACAACTATGGTATATTTATGGGTAGTGACCATCCGTTTGCACGCGTTACAACCAATGTGAAGAACGGCAAAACAGCGCTTGTAATAAAAGATTCGTACGCAAATGCGTTGCTTCCTTTTTTGACCTCACATTATGAAACTATAGTAGTTGTTGATCCACGTAGTTACTTCGGCACACTTGCTGACATTTACTCGGAATATGACGTTGACGACGTCATCATCATAAACTACGCGTTCAGCTCAACATTTACAAGCTTCATTGAGTCAATGGCTAAAATCACCGGCTGACAAATCGAAATTAAAAAGGACAGAGAAACAAAATCTCTGTCCTTTTTTGTAAGTGTTTTGCTGGGCGTCGAAGACGTCGCTCCCTACACAGTTAATGCTAACGATATGGAACGCTAACGGTTATAGTAAAACGGTTTCCAGGTAAGGGTCCAGGATACCGAGAGCATGGATTTGGTTATCCAAACACTCTGTGGTGGCGAAGCCAATTTAAAGTTCTTTGCTGTCGTTGAAAACGACGCTTCATTTCAAGAAAGCCACTTCGTTTTTCCCTTACTTTCCCCAGAACATAGCCTTTGTGACATCCACGCTCGCCGCTTGCTCGTGCTCGATGAGCGCGTAGGTCGCATCGGTGAGGTGTGCGAACATAGGGTCTGCCATTGCCTTGCAGATGAAGGACTGACGGGGAGAGTTGATGTCCTCGCCACTTATCTCGAAGAAGCCGTTATCGCGGCAAAGTCCGATGATACGCTCAAGCTGTGCGCGAGTGTTGCGAGAGGGCATATAGGTGATAGCGTTGAATCCGAGGCGTTTTAACTCGGAGATGAGCAGGTCGAGGTAATCGTCCTCGAACTTCTGCGCTTTTTTGTCACCAGTTACAGAATCGCCGACGTCGCCAAGGTACGCGTATGCGGAGATCGCACCGGTCTCGCGGCAGAGCGCGATGTACTCCGTAACGTCGGGACATTCGTCGGTGGCATCAACATATATTTTTTCAACGAGGTTACTCTTGAGCGCACCGAGAATGTCGTACTCGTAAAACTCAGGAGTATCTGCACCGTTTGCAATCTGATCCTTTACCTTCGCGGAAAGTTCAAGCTTCATATCCTCTGTGAGGAATGCGAGAAGCTCGCTCGGTGTAACGAAACGCTCGGTAAGCTTCTTTGTAAGTGCGAAGAGTACGTGGCGCTCGGTTACAGAGCCGCCTTCCCACGAGCAAGAGAGGGGGAGTACGTCAGCTTTGAAGTCAATGCTAACATTCCACGGAGCCATAAGCTCGTTTATCTTTCTGCACATTTTGATGTTGCGAAGATTACGGCGGCGACGGTATTTTTCAAAGAATACGTCAAACTTGTCGATCATCTGATGCGGTATGCCATGGATAGCAACATATGCGACGGAGATCTGGTCGGGATTGTTGATTCGCTTGCCGTTAAGTGCGGTATTCTTCATCGAAACGCGGCATTCCGCACCGACGGTTACTGGCATACCGATAATCTCGCCCGCTTCGATAAATTCCTTTGCGCCGGAAACGCTGTCGTGGTCCATAATACCTGCGGTGCCGAGTCCGTTCTGCCACGCCATATAAAGTGCCTTTGTGGGCGAATAGGGCGAGAAGGAATATATGGTGTGAATATGGTTGTTTACAAAGCTTGTTTTTTCGGGAGCTTTAAGCTCACCCTTATCGGTGAGTGCCTTTATTTCGCGCAGTGCCGCAAGGCGCTCGTCCTTGGTTTCGGCATTGAGCTTTTCGATAAGTAATTCGATAGACATAGTCTTGTCCTTTCATCCAAAAACATAATATTTTACCGCGCTCACGCGCGGTAAAATCATAAATTACTTGAGCATTACCTGTCCGCCGGTTACGGGGAGAGCCTGACCAGTTTCGTATTCCTGCTCGATTAAGTACATTATCGCTCTTGCAACGTCTTTTGGCTCACAGCCGCGGTTAAGCGGTACTTTGGCCTCGTAAGCGCGACGAACGTCGTCGATAGTCTTGGCACCGGGAACCTTGCCTGCTTTAAGATACTGAACGAAAAGTCCCTTCTCGGGGTCGCTCCACAGAGGACCGTTTAAGAAGTTACCGGGGCAGATTGCGTTTACTTTGATGCCAAAGGGCGCAAGCTCCAATGCGAACGACTGAGTAAGACCGAGACCTCCGAACTTACTTCCGGCATAAGCAAAGTTCTTATTAGAGCCCTCAAGACCGGACTTGGAGTTGATTTCGATAATGTCAGTAAGGTAGTCGGAGCGTACTGCACGCTGAAGCTTCATTACAGCAGAAGCGTACTTTGCGCAAAGGAAGTATGCAGTGTAGTTTACAGATGCAACAAGCTCGAAGTTTGCCTTGGTCATTTCTTCAAGGCTGCCCGCGCGAACGATACCAGCATTGTTTACAAGAACGTCGAGTCCGCCGAACGCTTCAACACACGCTTCAACCATAGCCTTTACGCTATCCTCGTCGGTAACGTTAGCACCTACGGAAATGGCAACGCCTTCGCCGTATGTACTGCAAAGCTCATCGGCAGTAGCCTTTGCACCGTCTGCGTTCATATCGGCAACGACAACGAGTGCGCCTTCCTTTGCCATATCCTCGGCAATACCCTTTCCAAAGCCCTGTGCGCTACCGGTAACGATAGCGATCTTGCCCTGGAGTCTACGAGGTGCGGCAACTTCGGGAATACTAATCTTGAATATGCCAAGGCCTTCAACAAGTGCCGCGGTGGGCTTCTTGCCGTTTGCCTCTATGTATGCTTTAAAGGATGCTTTTATGCCGTCGATGCTCTCGTCAGCGATAACGAGTGCGCCATCGGCACACTTGTCGCAATATTCGGTGGAAAATTTAACGGTGCAAGGCTTGCCTTCGCCACAAAGCATACGCAGTACAGGCGAAATCGAAGCTGCACGGGTGATTTCAGTAGACATAGTTTATTCTCCTTTGGATTTTGTGTTGGAGGAAGGATATGGGGACTTTTTTAAAAAGCCACCGTTTCCTTGTTTGTTGTATATACGCTTAAAGCGGAACCGTTACAGTTCCGCTTTATATGGTCGTCAGATAGACTTTGCGTTTGCGAGGAGGTACTTCTCTGCGTCTGCACACCAGAGTCCGTTGTTAGCTTTGCAGATACGGTCAAGCTCTGCGAACATAGGATCGGTTTTGCCGAGTTCTGCAAAATCTGCGATAGCCGCGAGGGGCAGAGAGATATTCGTGTAGCAAAGCTTCTTGCCGCCGGGAATTTTGTCGAGATTGATGGTGGTTTCTGCAACTGCATCAAGACCGCAGATGTGAGTGATCATAGCCGCAGGATTGATGAGTCCCTTTTCCATCATTTCGATAGATTCACGCATATCGTCGGTGTTACCGCCGCTCGTGCCCACGATGTGGGTGGAAGCGTAGTGAACGTTGTAGAAGTTGAACATTGCAGAGAAATCGGTCTTGGTCGGGCCTGCGAAGAAGTTAAGGCAGCCGTCCTTGGAGAGAAGCGCGTCGCCCATCTCGATAACAGGTCTTACGGGAGCGAATACGAACACGTCGTTGTATCCATCGGGAGAAAGCGACTTTAAGTAAGCGGTGGGATCATCGTAATTTGCGGTGTTAACGTACATAAGCTTAACGCCGTTCTTTGCCGCCTTTTCAACGGTTACCATTTCTGCAGCGCGCTCAAGACGAGCAGTGTCGATATCGGTAACAATGAGGAGAGAAGGACGTCTGTCGCAGCTTATAAGGTAGTCAACTGCGCCGAGGCCCATAGGACCTGCGCCCGCGAGAATTGCAGCAGCGCCGCCCTCAACGATACCCATATCGTGAACGTAAGAGCCGCCCTTGGTGTGGTAGTTTGCGTGTGCACCGCCGACGATACAGCTCATAGGCTCTGCAAGAGAGCCATAGAAGTAAGCATCGCCATTATACTTGAGAAGGCAGTCCATCTCAAGGGTGTCAGCAGGGATGATAGCGTATGTTGCATCGCCGCCGCAGTAAGTGTAGCTGTAGCCGGGAGCGATGATAGCGCCGTTTCTGTTGTGAGCGGGCTGGATAGCGAACTTTTCGCCGGGCTTAAACTTATCCTTCCACTTCGCACCGACCTCTACGATATCGCCGCAGAACTCGTGACCGATTATCGGAGGATTGGTTGCACAGTCATTGGGAACACGCTTGTGAGCGGCACCCTGCATAGCCGCCTTGTGGGAGGACATACAGATACTGTCAGAAATTATGTGAACGAGGATTTCGTCGTCCTTTATCTTGGGAAGTTCAAATTCCTCAAGGCGAAGGTCGTTGACGCCGTAAAGACGTAAAGCTTTTGTTTTCATTGTGGTATCCTTTCTTTAAATGTTAATACTATCACATATTATTGTAGCAACATTTGCCCAAAAAGTCAATGAATTTTTCATTAAAAAGCGTAAATTTTCAAAAAAGTCTTTTATTTATCAAAAATATGTGATATAATTATTGAAGTTGTACACTCGATATGTTAAGATGGAGGGAAACTAACAATGAACGCCGAACCCATCAAGGCTCGTATGGATGAGCTTGCAAAGCTTCTTGAATATCATTCCCGGCTTTATTACGTGCTCGATGCGCCCGAAATAAGCGATTTCGATTACGATAAGTTATTTTATGAGCTTGTTCGGCTTGAAGAAGAACACCCCGAGCTTGCGAGCGCAAATTCGCCCACGAAGCGTGTCGGCGGTGAAGCACTGTCCGCCTTTGAGGAAATGGTACACGAAGTACCGCTTGGAAGTCTTTCCGATGTTTTTGACTATGGCGAGGTACGCGCGTTTGTTAGTCGAATGAAACAACTCGCGCCCGACTGCGAGTTTACCGTTGAATGTAAGATAGACGGACTTTCCGTAGCGCTTATATACGAAAACGGCAGATTTGCCCGCGGGGGTACACGCGGCAACGGCAAAGTCGGTGAGGACGTTACCGAAAACCTGCGCACCGTACGCACGATACCGCTCACCATTGACACTGATGAGCCGTACGTGGTAGTTCGCGGTGAGGTTTATATGTCTAGGGCACGCTTTGAGAAGCTCAATGACCGCCGCGAGGCTGAAGGCGAATCGCTTTTTGCTAATCCGAGAAACGCTGCGGCAGGTACACTGCGTCAGCTTGATTCGAAGATTACCGCATCACGCGGACTTGATATTTTTGTTTTTAATTACCAAACCGGTACGAAGGAGTTTACCACCCACAGCGAGAGTTTAGATTGGTTGAAGAAAGTTGGCTTCACCGTACTGCCCGAATATTCGATTGTTAAAACCGCTGACGAGGTTATCGCGGCGATAGAGCGTATCGGTGCGGCGAGAGAAGGCTTGCCGTTCGGTATTGACGGCGCTGTTATAAAGGTCAATTCGCTTGCCGAGCGCGTTGAGATTGGAGAAAACACTTCAACTCCCAAATGGGCTGTGGCGTATAAATATCCGCCCGAAGAAAAGCGCACGAAGCTTCATGATATTGTGATTCAGGTAGGCAGTACCGGCGTACTTACGCCGAACGCGGTACTCGAGTCTGTAACCCTTGCAGGTACGACGGTTTCGCGCGCAACGCTCCACAATCTTGATTTTATTCGTGAGCGCGACATCATGATAGGCGACACGGTTATTGTGCGTAAAGCGGGTGATATAATTCCCGAGGTTGTGTCCGTCGTTAAGGAAAAACGCGACGGCACAGAAAGGCATTTTAATATGCCGGAAACCTGTCCGTCATGCGGTGAGAGAGTTGTTGCAGATGCCAACGATGAAACGCAGTCGGGAAGTGCGGCTTACCGCTGTACCAACTCATCCTGCCCGGCGCAGATACTCCGTAATTTAGAGCATTTTGCATCCAAGGATGCTATGGATATAGACGGTCTTGGAAAGTCGCTTATCGCGCTTCTTTACAGCAAAGGTTTGATTCACACCTATGCTGACCTATACGACCTCAAAGAAGAAGAGTTAGTGCCGCTTGAGCGAATGGGAGAAAAGAGCGCGGCAAATCTTGTCGAAGCGATAGAAAAATCCAAAGAAGCAGGTCTTGCGCGTCTTATTTACGCGCTCGGTATACGTCAGGTCGGCGCAAAAGCCGCGGCGGTCATTGCTTCAAAATTTGGTGATATCGAGGCTTTGTTCACAGCGACTGAAGAAGAACTTTGTGAAATCGAGGACGTGGGCGAGATAACCGCCAGATACGTGGTGGATTATTTCTCGCACGCGGCGACACGCGAGCTTATTGATAAATTAAAGGCACACAGTGTGGTTACATCGTATGAATCGGCGCAAGTGAGTAACAAATTCGAGGGAATGACCTTTGTTTTGACGGGTACGCTTCCAACGATGAAGCGTGACGAAGCATCGGTGCTTATCGAAGCGCACGGCGGTAAGGTATCATCCTCGGTATCGAAGAAAACGACGTACGTTGTCGCAGGTGAGGATGCTGGCTCGAAGCTTACCAAGGCGAACTCACTCGGCGTTGCCGTCATCGACGAAGCTACGCTTTTGGAGATGATGAAATGATAGATAAGATTGCACTTATAAATGCGGCAAGGGAAGCGCGCGAAAACGCGTACGCACCGTATTCAAAATATAAGGTCGGCGCGGCGCTTCTTGCCAAAAACGGCAATATATACGCAGGCTGTAATTTCGAGAATGCATCATTCGGCGCAGGAACGTGTGCCGAACGAGTGGCACTTGGTGCAGCAATAGCAGCAGGCGAACGTGAGTTTGTGGCTGTTGCGTGTGTTGCCGACAGTAGTGTAACTCCGTGTGGCATATGCCGTCAGGCACTCTCCGAGTTCGGCGACATCACAGTTTACTGCGCTGAAGCAACCGGCGCAGACATACGCGAGTACAAGCTCTCCGAGCTTTTACCTCACGCGTTTGAGATGTAAAAGAACGAGGAGAACTTGGCTTTTAAAAAAGCGACCGTATCCCCATAGAAAGAAGGAGAATAAACAATGTTTATAGATAACGTAACAATACACATAAAGGCGGGCGACGGCGGTAACGGCTGTGTCGCGTTTCACCGTGAGAAGTACGTCGCCGAGGGAGGCCCTTCAGGCGGAGACGGCGGGGTTGGCGGTAACATCGTCTTTAAGATAGACGAGGGAACGAATACACTGCTTGCTTTCCGCTATAAGCGCAAGTTTGTCGCAGAAAACGGAGGGGACGGAGGAACGGAAAAGTTCCACGGCAAAAACGGTGCGGACACCGTGATACTCGTTCCTCCCGGAACTATCATAAAAGATGCGAAGACGGGACGTATCATCAAGGATATGTCCGACTGCGAGCCGTATACTGTGCTTAAGGGTGGCCGCGGCGGATGGGGCAATAAGCATTTTGCAACGCCCACCCGTCAGATACCACGTTTCGCGAAGCCCGGTCTTAAGGGCGAAGAAATGGACGTAACTCTTGAGCTTAAAATGCTAGCGGACGTCGGACTTGTCGGCTTCCCGAATGTCGGAAAATCGTCGCTTCTGTCCGTTGTAAGTGCGGCGCGTCCGAAGATTGCAAACTATCACTTTACAACGCTTGAACCACAGCTTGGCGTGGTGAAATCGGGCGAGGACGGATTCGTGCTTGCCGATATTCCCGGACTTATCGAGGGCGCGCCGGACGGCGCAGGACTCGGTCATGCATTTCTCCGTCACGTTGACCGCTGCCGACTGCTCATACACGTCGTTGACGTGAGCGGCATGGAAGGGCGTGACCCTGTTGACGATATCAAGAAAATCAACGCAGAGCTTGAACGCTACAGTCCCGAGCTTGCATCCCGTCCGCAAATATTTGCAGCAAACAAAACAGACATCGCGGCAAACGTGGATAATTCTGCGCTTGAATCGTATGTCAAAGACGAGCTTGGCTGTGAGCTTTTCTATATTTCAACCGCAACCAGAAGCGGCGTTAACGAGCTTATGTATCGCACGGCGGAGTTGCTTCGTGATTTGCCGCCGCTTACCATATATGAGTCCGAAGAAGCGCCGATGCCCGAATTTGAAGAGGGTGAGCGCGAAATCGTAGTAAACAACGTCAACGGCGTTTACTATGTCGAGGGCGAGTGGCTCGAGCAGCTTATAAATTCAGTCAACTTCGGCGATCGCGAGTCCGTGGCGTTCTTCCAGCGAATACTCAAGCAGTCGGGCGTTATCGATGCGCTTGTTGAAAAAGGATGCCAGGACGGTGACGAGGTCAACGTATACGGCGTGGAATTTGACTTTATAAATTGATGTGATAATCTTACTCTGCCACTTGACAGATACCGTGTGGTATTGTATAATATAAAAATAGACAAAAAATAACGAACTAAAGGATAGGTCAAAAACAATGTTCTGGCATGAAGATATTGAAACGATGGATCGCGCCGATATTGAGCGTCTTCAACTGAGGAAACTCAAGAATCTTGTTGATTACTGCTACAACCGCGTTCCATTTTACAAAAAGCGCCTTGATGAGGCTGGTATAACCGCCGATAAAATAACCGCGCTTTCCGATATTCAGCATATCCCTTATACTACAAAGGACGATATCCGCGATACGTACCCTTTCGGCCTTTTCGCGGTTGATAAAAAGGAGATCGTTCGTCTGCACGCTTCGAGCGGCACCACGGGTAACCCCACTGTTGTGGGTTACACCAAGAACGACCTTAAAATGTGGACTGACTGCGTATCGCGGCTTGTTGTTGCCGCAGGTGCTACTTCGGACGATATCGTGCAGATAGCGTTCGGATACGGTATGTTCACGGGTGCACTCGGACTTCACTACGGGCTTGAAAATATAGGCGCAACTGTAGTTCCCACGTCTACGGGCAATACTGAAAAGCAGCTTAAGTTTATGAAGGATTTTGGTACGACAGCGCTCGTTTCCACTCCTTCGTACGCTCTCTACATAGCAGAGGTTGCAAAGGACCTCGGCATTGATTGCCGTGACCTAGGCATTCGACTTGGACTCTTCGGCTCCGAAGGCTGCTCCAACGAAATGAGAGCAAAGGTTGAAGAAGCTTGGAACTTGTTTGCGACTGACAACTACGGTATGAGTGAGCTTTGTGGTCCCGGCGTATCGGGCGAGTGCCGTTACCGTTGCGGACTCCATTTCGCAGAGGATCACTTCTTGCCTGAAATTATTGACAGTGCTACAGGCCAAGTGAAAGCGCGCGGTGACGAGGGTGAGCTTGTTGTTACCACACTCTCTAAAGAAGGAATACCGCTTCTTCGTTACCGTACAAAGGATATCAGCCGACTCCACTATGAAAAGTGCGAGTGCGGACGTACTCACGTTCGTATGGAAAAGCCGCTCGGACGCGCAGACGATATGCTCAAGATCAAGGGCGTTAACGTATTCCCGACGCAGATTGAGAGCGTTCTTGTAAGTATCCCCGAGGTTGGCCCGCAGTATCAGATCGTGCTTGGCACAAAGAACTATATGGACACCTTTGAGATAAACATCGAGGTTTCCGACGCAAATCTTCTTACCTCGTTCACCGCGCTTGAAAACCTTCAGCAGAAGGTACGTCACAAGCTTCAGACGGTGCTCGGACTTGACGCGAAGATAAATCTCGTTGAGCCTCGTTCGCTCGAACGCTTTGTAGGTAAGGCAAAGCGAGTTATCGACAATCGACAGAAGTGATTTTCGATAACAGTACAAACCACAAACCATAGTAAATCTATTTTTGGAGAATACAAAATGAAAAAAATAATGCTTGGCAATGAAGCCGTTGCACGCGGACTTTACGAAGCGGGCGTGCACTTTGTTTCGAGCTATCCGGGAACGCCGAGTACCGAGATAACCGAGGCTGTGGCTAAATACGATGAAATTTACGCGGAGTGGGCACCTAACGAAAAGGTTGCCCTTGAAGCTGCACTTGGCGCTTCTATCGGCGGCGGACGTTCGTTCTGCGCTATGAAGCACGTTGGTCTTAACGTTGCAGCTGACCCATTGTTTATAACCTCTTACGTTGGTGTCAACGGCGGATTTGTTATCGGCGTTGCAGATGACCCCGGTATGCATTCCTCGCAGAATGAGCAGGACAGCCGTCACTATGCTATCGCGGCAAAGCTTCCGATACTTGAGCCTTCCGACTCCGGAGAGTGCCTTGAATTCACAAAGCTTGCGTACGAATTTTCGGAAGAATACGACACACCGTTCATTCTTCGCCTTAACACCCGTGTTTCTCATTCACAGTCTGTTGTTGAAACCGCAGAGCGTAAGAACGTGGCTGTGAAGGATTACGAAAAGAACATTTCAAAGCACGTTATGATGCCCGCTATGGCTCGCGGCAGACACGTTGTTGTTGAAGAAAGACTCGCAAAGCTTGCACAGTTTGCAGAGAATTGCCCATTTAACAAAATTATTGAAAATAAGGGCGCAAGGATTGGTATTATCACCGCAGGTCCGTCCTTCTGCTACGCGCTTGAAGCCTTCGGCGATACGGCTTCTTACTTAAAGCTTGGTCTTCTTAATCCGCTTCCTAAAGCGCTTATCAAGGATTTTGCGGCTAAATACGAGCGCGTTATCGTAATTGAAGAGCTCGATCCCGTTATTGAAACTCACGTTAAGGCTCTTGGCATTGAGTGCGACGGCAAGAATATTCTCCCGATTTGTGGAGAGTTTTCGCAGGAGCTTCTTTCGAAGCTTCTTCTCTGCAAGGAAAATGCGGCGTATACACTTGAGGATAACATTCCCGTACGTCCGCCCGTACTTTGTCCCGGATGCCCCCACAGAGGCGTGTTCTATCTTTTCAAGAAGCTTGGACTTTACGTAAGCGGCGACATCGGATGCTACACGCTCGGTGCGGCGGCACCTCTCGCGGCTATGGATACCACACTTTGCATGGGCGCGTCCATATCGGCTCTTCACGGTTTTAACAAGGTCCGCGGCGAGGCTGACAAGTGCGTCGCTGTTATCGGTGACTCCACATTTATGCACTCCGGTATCACCGGTCTTGTTGACATTACATATAATAAGGGTATATCTACCGTTGTTATCGTTGACAACAGCATCACGGGTATGACCGGACATCAGCAGAACCCTTGCACGGGCTATACTTTAAAGGGCGAGCCTGTAACCGGCATTATGCTTGAAAATATTGCAAAAGCGGCAGGCGTAGACGAAGCGCACATCCGCATCGTTGATCCCGGTGATCTTAAGGCTACCGAGGCTGTACTTAAGGAAGAGCTTGCAGCGGCTTGTCCGTCTGTAATTATCTGCCGCCGTCCGTGCGCGCTTCTTAAGTACGTTAAGCGTGAGCCTGCACTTACTGTAAACGCAGACAAGTGCGTTGGCTGTAAGATGTGTATGAAGATTGGCTGTCCTTGCATTTCTATCGTTGACGGCAAGGCGAAGATTGACGCAACGCTTTGCACCGGCTGCGGACTTTGCACACAGATGTGCAAGGTAAACGCGATTGTGTGAGAAAGGGTGGTAGAGTTATGACTAAAAATATAATGATAGTTGGCGTTGGCGGTCAGGGCTCACTGCTCGCAAGCCGTATTCTCGGAAACGCGGTACTTCTTCAGAATTATGATGTAAAGGTTTCCGAGGTCCACGGTATGAGTCAGCGCGGTGGATCGGTTGTTACTTATGTTAAGTACGGAGAGAGCGTTGCTTCTCCTGTTATCTGCAAGGGCGAGGCAGATGTTATCATGTCCTTCGAGCTTTTAGAGGCGGCAAGATGGCTTCCTTATCTTAAGCCCGATGGTGTTGTTATCACCAATACACAGCAGATCAATCCTATGCCTGTAGTTACGGGTGCGGCGGAGTATCCCACTGACCTTGTTGCAAAAATGCAGGCAACAGGCGCAAAGGTTATCGCCGCGGATGCGCTCGCTATTGCGCGAGAGGCTGGAAGTGAAAAGGCTGTTAATGTTGCGCTTATCGGTATGGCGGCACACGCGCTCGGTATCGACGATGAAATACTTCGTGAGGCTGTAAAGATGTCAGTGCCGGAAAAGTTCCTTGAGCTTAACTTAAAGGCATTTGACCTCGGTGCGAGCCACTCGGCGTAAATTATTGCTATAAACGTAATAAGGAGGATTATACTTATGATTATCAAACAAATCTCCATTTTCGTTGAAAACAAACCCGGCAGACTTGCCGAGATAACCAAAATTATCGCAAATAACAACATAAATATACGTGCACTCTCTGTTGCGGACACAACGCATTTCGGTATTCTGCGCATAATCGTAGACGATCCGGTTGAGGTTGAGCGCGTACTTAAAGAGCAGGGACTTACGGTTTCGATAACGACAGTTATCACCGCCTGCATACACAATCGTCCAGGCGGACTTGCGGAAGTGCTCGAGCTTCTTTCGGCTAACGATATCGCTATTGAGTACATGTATGCATTCATCGCAAAAAGTGACAATGAAGCATATGTCGTAATGCGTATCGAAGCGGAAACCGCTGCTGTAAAGCTCCTCACCGACCACGGTTTCGAGGGTATGAACGAATAAAGGTTATATTAGTAAAATTAAAGCCGCGAGGTTATACTCGCGGTTTTTTTGATGTTTATGTACATAAATATCATCAAAAATATGAACAATTTTTGATAAAATTGTCGATTTATATTGACATAGGCACAAATATGTGGTACAATTTAGTCAACTAAAATATTTGGAGGAAATTATAATGAAATTTTCAACTACAAAGCGTCTTATGACACTGATGGTAGCGGTAATGCTCGTTATGTCCGTCTTTGTTATCGGTGTTTGCGCCGAGGGAGAGGAGATTATCGAGGATGCTGAAATCATTATGGCAACTGGCGACCAGGTTGACAATATGTATGTAGAGGAATCTGACGACAGCGCCGGATTTTTCGCCACATATTGGGCACTTCTTCCGCCAGTTATAGCAATCGCGCTCGCACTTATAACAAAAGAGGTTTATTCCTCGCTGTTTATCGGTATACTCGCGGGTGGCTTACTTGCAACCAATTTCAGCCCACTCGGCACTGTGGATGTTATCGTCGAGGGCGGTCTTATTGATGCCGTAGCAGGCAACGCAGGTATTTTCCTGTTCCTCGTTATTCTTGGTATTATGGTTGCGCTTATCAATAAAACGGGTGCGGCTGCCGCATTCGGTAAATGGGCGCAAACTCATATCAAATCGCGTGTTGGTGCACAGCTTGCAGCTTTTGTGCTTGGCGTGCTTATCTTCATCGACGACTATTTCAACTGCCTTACTGTTGGTTCGGTAATGCTTCCCGTTGCCGACTTGCACAAGGTTTCCCGTGCAAAGCTCGCATTTATCATTGACGCGACTGCCGCTCCTATCTGTATGATTGCTCCGATCTCCTCGTGGGCGGCAGCTGTATCTTCATATACAGAGGGAACCGGATATAGCGGACTTGAGCTTTTCGTTCGCACCATCCCGTTTAACTACTACTCGCTTATGATGATTCTTTTTGTGGTGCTTATGATAGTTCTTAAGGTTGACTTCGGTCCTATGAAAAAGCACGAAAAGAATGCTATCGAAACGGGTGATCTTTTCACAACCGGAGAGTCTACCAATAAGGCAAGCGAGGAGCTTGAGGTTAACGAAAAGGGAAGAGTTATCGACCTTATTCTCCCAATCCTCGTTCTTATCGGAGTTTGCGTATACGCGCTCGTTTACGTGGGGCACAAGCTTATTGTTGCAGATGCAGGCGAAGTTGCGTTTAACTTCATTGAGGCATTCAGCGCAACTGATGCAACCGTAGCACTTCCATGGGGCGGACTTATTGTTCTTCTTATTACTGTTGTTTACCTCGTTTGCCGCCGCGTTGTTTCCTTCAAGGACGCAATGGCGTGCATTCCGAAGGGCTTTACAGCAATGGTTCCTGCAATTACTATCCTTACCTTCGCTACCTCGCTTAAGAATATGACCAATATGCTTGGCGCGGATGTTTACATTGAAACTCTTATGAAGGACTCTGCTGAGGCGCTTTCGCTCTTCCTACCCGCTGTAATATTCCTCGTAGCGTGCCTGCTTGCATTCGCAACCGGTACTTCTTGGGGTACCTTCGGTATTCTTATTCCGATCGTTGCGGCTATCTTCGATCCCACAAGCTCGCTCTATTTTATCGGTATGTCCGCGTGCCTTGCAGGTG
>JAZNLM010000021.1:0-27655 GCA_045579105.1 Candidatus Flemingiibacterium sp. | reverse complement strand
GGTGATGAGCCTGACGGTTCCGGTAAGTTTATAACCGCGGTGCTCCGCAATCCTCGCGTTAAGGAGGCGGTAACCCGTCTTCTCGAACAGCGTGACGGTCTTGCACTCGGTATCTGTAACGGATTCCAGGCACTCGTTAAGTCCGGACTTCTTCCGTACGGCAAGATTATGGACGAGATGAGAGCTGACTGCCCGACACTTACCTTCAACGCAATCGGACGTCATCAGTCCATGATGGTTCGTACCCGTATCGCATCGAACAAGTCTCCGTGGCTGGCAGGCGTAAATGCAGGAGATATTCACTCTATTCCGATATCTCACGGTGAGGGACGCTTCTGGGCAAGCGAGGAGCTTGTAAGAAGCCTTGCCGCTAACGGTCAGATTGCAACGCAGTACGTTGATATGGACGGAAACCCCACTATGGATATCCGCTATAATCCCAACGGCTCCACTTACGCTATAGAGGGTATTTTAAGTCCTGACGGACGTATTCTCGGTAAGATGGGACACAGTGAGCGTATTGGTAAGAATGTGGCTGTAAACATTGAGGGCGACAAGGATCAGAAGATCTTCGAGTCCGGCGTTAAGTATTTTAAATAATGCACAAAAGGGATACGGCGCAGTCCGTATCCCTGCGCATTTGTCTGTTGTAGAAAAATCGCGCGAACAATTATAAGCATTTGAAAATACGGCTATAATGTGGTATAATATACTGCGTAATGTTCAAAGTAAGGAAGTGAGCGAGCGTGAAGCACGTTGATATATACACAGACGGAGCTTGCAAGTGCAATCCCGGACCGGGCGGTTGGGGGGCTGTTCTTGTGTACAGCGGCGTTGAAAAAGAGCTGTCCGGCGGTGAAGCTCACACTACTAACAACCGTATGGAATTGCTCGCGGCGATAAGCGCTCTTGAAGCACTCAAGGAGCCGTGCGAGGTTACGCTTACGTCCGACTCAAAATATATGGTGGACTCGATCGAAAAGGGTTGGGTTTACTCGTGGAAACAAAAAGGATGGAAAAAAGCTGACAAATCTCCGGCGTTGAACCCTGATTTGTGGGAGCGCTTGCTTATTTTACTCGACAAGCACAAGGTGAGTCTTGTATGGGTGAAGGGGCATGCGGGCCACCCTTACAATGAACGCTGTGATCAGCTTGCATGCGAGCAGGCGGAGCTTTACCGCTGATGTTCACACAATGTTTACAATATTTGCAATTTCTGTACATTGAAAACTACACCAAAATGGTATACAATAATATTGCGGACATATCCGCTGCAAAATAAAACTATCTTTCAAAACTGAAGGGATGAATAAATATCATGGCAGAACGGTTGGTTTACGCCGATAATGCGGCAACCACATCCACATCAAAATCAGTGCTTGACGTAATGCTTCCGTACTTCGGCGACGTCTACGGAAACCCGTCGAGCCTTCACCAAAAGGGGAGAGAGGCTAAAGCGGCTATTACAGAAGCACGCGAAAAGATAGCCGCTCTCATCGGCGCAAAGCCTAACGAAATATACTTTACCGCAAGCGGTTCTGAAGCTGATAACTGGGCTATAAAAGGCATAGCTCGTGCTCATATGGGCCGAGGCAGACATATTGTATCCACGAAAATTGAGCACCATGCCGTTCTTCACGCGCTTGAATCGCTTGAAAAAGAAGGTTTTGAGGTAACTTACCTCGACACTGATGAATACGGCAGAGTAACACCCGAGCAGGTTGCTGCGGCTGTACGCGTTGACACAATTCTCGTTGAGGTAATGTTCGCGAACAACGAAATCGGTACTATTGAGCCTATAAAGGAAATCGCGGCGGCGGTAAAAGAGAAAAACCCCAAGACGTTTGTATTTACCGATGCGGTTCAAGCCGTTGGCGCGGTCCCTGTGAATGTTGCAGATCTCGGTGTTGATATGCTCTCGATGTCGGGGCACAAGATACACGCTCCCAAGGGCATCGGCGCACTTTATATCAGAAACGGCGTTCGCATACAAAATCTTATTGACGGCGGCGGTCAGGAAAGAAGCCGTCGCGGCGGTACGGAAAATGTGGCGTACATTGTTGGCTTTGCCAAGGCTTTAGAGGAAGCTGTGGCAGGTATCGGCGAAAACGAGCGCGTTGCAAAAATGCGTGACCGTCTTATTAATGAGATAACCAAGCTTCCGAGCACTCGCCTTAATGGTCCGAGAGACGGCAGACTTCCTGGCAACGTCAACGTATCGTTTGAATTTATTGAGGGTGAGAGCTTACTCCTGCTCCTCGATATGGCAGGCATATGCGCTTCTACCGGTTCGGCTTGCTCGTCAAGTTCGCTTGAACCATCGCACGTACTCTTAACAATAGGCGTACCCGTTGAGCAGGCTCACGGTTCGCTTCGACTTTCGATAAGTCGTGATACTACGGACGAGGATATCGACTACATTTTAGAAAAGCTTCCGCCCATCGTAGAGCGCCTTCGTATGATGAGCCCGCTTTACAACGCGTGAGTAAGAAAGGATATAAACTATGTACAGCGAAAAAGTAATGGATCATTTTGCCAACCCTAGAAATGTTGGCGAGATCGAGAATGCAGACGCCGTTGGTGAGGTTGGAAACGCAACCTGCGGTGATATTATGAGAATGTACCTCAAGATTAACGAAAATGAGGTTATTGAGGACGTAAAATTCAAGACCTTCGGCTGCGGCGCTGCTATAGCAACCTCATCCATGGCAACCGAGCTTATCAAGGGTAAGACTGTTGAAGAGGCGCTGAAGCTTACCAATAAAGCGGTAATCGAGGCACTTGACGGGCTTCCGCCTCAGAAGATACACTGCTCGGTGCTTGCTGAGGAAGCGGTAAAAGAAGCTATCGCGAACTACTACGATAAGAAGGGTATAAAACATGACCTTCGCAAGGGCTGCGCAGGTCACTGCGCAACCTGCACCAAGCATCACTAATATAAACACCGCCTTCGTATTTGCGCGAGGGCGGTATATTTTTACTCTTTTTATGGTAAAATAAATATGAAATGTAATTATATGGATGAAATCTTGCGTAAAGCCAGATGTTTGTGCAAGTTGCATATGCGTAGAAAAAAAGGTGATATTTTTGTGCATAATTACTATGGTTTTTGCGCTTCAATAGGTTATAGAATAAACTATTGCGTGTTGTATTCGGGTAATTTAAAATTACTATAGGTCTATAAATTAGAAAAATAACGACAAAATTTCCGAAAAAACGGCAATATCGCTGCATAAAATAGTAAATACAAATTACATATAGCAAGTTGCATCTATGTGACACACGAAATGAATTGTTAAAAAGATGAAAAATGAAAATGTGAACGAGTTTGACTGCGAGGTGGAAGATGCATGATGGGCTTTCGCAAAATGCTGCCCTCAAAGTGGTACTATTGACTTTTTTCGCTTTTTATGTTATTATATTTGTATGAAAAAATCGGCGGACTGTACCGATGTAGCGTCGGTCGGACGCCGATTGGTTCACTTATAAAAGTAAATCTTACCAGGAGGAAAGGTTAATGAAGAAAACGAAGTTAACAAAGTTAATAGCTGTTTTATTATCATTGATCATGCTCGGTTCGGCATTTAGCGCAGCTGCTTTTGCTGACGAGGCAGGCGAAAGCTCGACTATCGGATACGATATCGATGACGTTCGTGACCTGCTTAATTCCGAGACCTATGCGCTCTACGCACAGAGAAATGCTGACGTGGCACGTGCAAAGGAAGCGATCGTGATAAACGGCGTTGACTACAACAAGGAAATGACTGATGCTGCGGTCAAGGTCGAGGACGGTGCGCTTTTTACGCCCGGCTCGGGCAACGTTTCGTGGGATGTTGAAATCCCCGAAACTGCAAAGTATGCCATCAAGATAGACTATAACTATCCCGCAGACAGCAAGTCCACGTCTATTGAGCGCAGGCTCCGCGTTGATGGGGAATATCCCTTCAGAGGCGCCAGATATCTTTCACTCACCAAGGTGTGGCACGACGATTACGTTATCGCTGATGACGGAAGTGTTTCCTTTAAGAATGATATAAGCGGTAACGATATCAGACCTGAAAAGTTTATCGTTCCGGCGTGGCAGACCTACACTTTCTCGGATTCAACGGGATATGATGTAAACCCGTATGAGCTTGTTCTTAAGGCCGGCACACACACGCTCTCCCTTGAGGCAACGCGTGAGGAACTGATCATAAAGACGATAACGCTTTATCCGTATGAGGAGCTTCCCTCGTACGAGGAGGTGCTTGCGGAGTATGCTGCATCTGGTTATCAGGCCGCGGCAGGTGCTCAGCCGATAATCCTTCAAGCGGAGTTTGCAGAGGCTACTTCTGCTAAAACTATTTACGCGCAGAATGACAGAACCTCTGCTCTTACCCAGCCCCAGAGCCCGACGCTGTCCAAGCTCAATTCGCTCGGCGGCACAAAATGGCAGGGTGTTGGTCAGTGGATCGAATATTCATTCACTCCTGAAGTGAGCGGACTTTACGAGATCGCGCCCCGCTACAAGCAGGCTGACCTTAACGGTATGTACACTTCGCGCCGTATCTACATAAATGGAGAGATTCCCTTCGAGGAAGCTAACTATCTGCAGTTCAACTTCTCGGAAGAATGGAAGATAGCTCCCCTTAACAACGGAGTTACCAACTTCCAGTTCTATTTCGAGGCAGGCAAGGAATACACCATCAGATTTGAGGTCGTTCTCGGCAACATGAGTGATATCATCGGCCGAGTTCAGGAAGCACTTACCTCTATTAACAACGACTACCTGAAGATCCTTCAGATAACCGGTGCAGACCCTGATGCTAACCGCGACTACAACTTCAATAACCTTATCCCCGATACTATAAGAGATTTGTATAAGCAGTATCTTGAGCTTTCTGACGTATCCCGAATCCTTACTGAAATAAACGGCGGTAAGGGAAGTAATGTTGCAACGCTCGACAATATCGCTCGTATTCTTAAGAAGATGGCGACCGATGAGGATGAGGTTGCAAAGAATATGAGTAACCTCAAGAGTAATATTGGTACGCTCGGTACATGGCTTAACAATGTAAGAAATCAGCCCGTACTGTTCGATTACATCATGATACAGCCTGTTGGTGAAAAACTCCCGAAGGCAGAAGCGAACTTCTTCCAGGCGGTATGGTTTGAGATCCGTGCGTTCGTCGGTTCGTTCTTCGCGGATTACTCTAACCTCGGAGCTACTACAGAGCTTGAGGAGGACTCGGTTATCGACGTTTGGTCGCAAAGTGACAGAGACTCAGCACAGGTTGTACGTACTCTTTGTGATAATGAGTTTACTTCGGTTACCAACATAGGCGTAAATCTTCGTCTTGTTGCGGTTGGTACACTGCTTCCCGCAACGCTTTCCGGAACCGGCCCTGATGTCGCTCTTGAA
Source organism: Candidatus Flemingiibacterium sp. (assembly GCA_045579105.1). Taxonomy (GTDB): domain Bacteria; phylum Bacillota; class Clostridia; order Oscillospirales; family CAG-272; genus Flemingiibacterium. Next base: position 22,254 of record JAZNLM010000021.1, on the reverse strand, counting down.
AACGCTCAGACCATTCCGGTTCAGTATGCGATCAGAAGCGCAGTTCAGCCGCTTAACGATTTCGATACGTTTGATGAGGTAACTTCAAGATTTTCGGAATCTGCAACCGTTCCGCTCTCGCTTTACGGAGTAACTTACGGTTTGCCCGAAACTCAGACCTTCCAGATGATGTTCTACCGTAAGGATATCTTCGCAGAACTTGGTCTTGATATCCCTAAGACTTGGGATGATCTTATGGCGATGGTTCCCGTTCTTCAGTATAACCATATGGAAGTAGGTATCCCGAACAGCTTGCCCGGACTTCAGCTCTTCCTATATCAGATGGGCGGCGAGCTTTATGCAGACGATGGTATGAGAATCAATCTTGACTCTAACCTCGCTCTCGAAGCCTTTGACACACTGTGCTCGTACTTCACACAGTATTCATTCCCGTATCAGTATGATCCGGCTAACCGTTTCAGAACCGGCGAGATGCCTATTATCTTCGCTGACTACGTAACGATGTACAATCAGCTTTCCGTATTCGCAACGGAAATTCGCGATCTTTGGGAATTCATACCTGTTATTGGTATGGAGGACGAAAATGGCAATATCAACAACACCGCTATTTCTACCGTTACTGCAGTCATTATGATGGCAGGGTGTGAGAAGCAGGAAAATGCTTGGAAGTTCATGGACTGGTACACAACTGCTGAAACGCAGTCCAGTTATGCTAACGAAAAGGTTGCTATAGTTGGCCAGGGTGCAATGTTCGCTACTGCAAACAAGGAGGCAATCGCATCGCTGCCGTGGTCCACACAGGATCTCGAAAATATTATGACGCAGTACAACAACCTTGCGACTATTCCTGAAATGCCCGGTGGCTACATTATTACCCGTTACGTAGAGTTCGCATTCCTGGATGCACTCAATAATAACGCAGATCCTGTTGAGTCGATGCTTGACTATATCGACGATATCAACAAGGAAATTACCAGAAAGCGTAAAGAGTTTGATCTTGACACTCTGGAGCTTGGCGAAACTCTGGCTGACAGAGAAGCAAGAGAAAACGCACAGGGCGAATCTGAAAATTAATCTTCCTTATATAATATAAGACCTCTCCCGTCACAAAACGGGAGAGGTAGTAAGGAAAAACAAATCTGTAAAGGAGAGAACACACATGTCACAGACTGCAACGGCTGTAAAGTCGAAGCCGACATCTCGCAAGGACATGACAAAATTTCAGTGGACTCTTAAAGAGATAGCTCGTAATAAGACCGCATACTTAATGATTGCGCCCTTTATGATTCTCTTTACTATATTCACTGTATTCCCGGTTGGATTGTCTATAATACTCAGCTTCACTGAGTTTAACTTGCTCGAATTTCCGGATTTCATCTTCATGGATAACTACATCAGACTTTTCCTTGACGATGATATCTTTATGACCGCCGCTCAGAATACTCTCGTGTTCGCAGCGATTACCGGTCCCGTATCTTACCTCGTATCCCTGCTTGTAGCATGGTTTATTAATGAGCTTGCTCCGAAGATCCGTGCAATAGTAACGCTTATATTCTACGCGCCTTCTATCGCGGGTTCGGTTTACCTCATTTGGCAGGTAATCTTTTCTGCTGACTCTTATGGATACGTTAATGCTTATCTTTTGGAGTTTGGCCTTATTACAGAACCTATAGCATTCTTTAAGGATGCCAACTGGGTTATGCCGCTTTGTATCGTGGTTGCTCTTTGGACATCCCTTGGTACCTCCTTCCTGTCGTTCATCGCAGGTCTTCAGACAATCGATAAGTCGCTTTATGAGGCAGGCGCAGTTGACGGCATAAAGAATAGATGGCAGGAACTTTGGTACATAACACTCCCGACTATGAAGCCGCAGCTTATGTTCGGTGCGGTTATGGCAATCACCAGCTCGTTCGGCTTTGGAGCGGTCGTAACTGCACTCGCAGGTATGCCGTCCGTTGACTACGCAGCACATACTATTATGCACCACCTTGAGGACTACGGTGGACAGCGTTTTGAGGTGGGTTACTCCTCAACAATCGCAGTTATACTCTTCATCGTAATGGTGGGCTGTAATATGGTTATCAAGAAATTACTCTCGAAGGTGGGACAATAATATGGCAAAGCTGAGAACAAGAAAACATAAAGTTGTCCTCAACCGTTCGGTTGGAGGCGATATAGGAATTAACGTGATGCTCATCCTCCTCGGAGCGTTCATGTTTATCCCTATGCTCTACGTTGTCATGCAGTCCCTCAAACCGCTTGACGAACTTTGGATGTATCCTCCGCGTTTTTACGTTGTAAATCCCACGTTCAAGAACTTCTCAGACCTGTTTAAGCTTATGTCCACCTCGTGGGTTCCCTTCTCGAGATACATATTCAATACCGTATTTATCTCCGTGGCGGGTACATTCGGTAACTTAATACTCTCGTCCATGGCGGCATATGCTCTGGCAAAGATTAAGTTCCCGGGACGCAACTGGATTTTCCAGGTAATCGTCCTCTCCCTTATGTTTAACTCCACCGTTACCGGTATTGCAAACTTCTTAACTATGAGTACTCTCCACTGGGTTGATACTTACCTTGCAATCATCGTTCCTGCTTGGTGTACCTCACTTGGTCTGTACCTCATGAAACAGTTTATGGAGTCTTCCGTTTCCGATGCGGTGCTGGAGTCCGCGCGTCTTGATGGCGCAAGCGAGTTCTATACCTTCATAAAGATAGCGATGCCTATGGTTAAGCCCGCTTGGCTTACCCTTATCATCTACTCTTTCCAGGGACTTTGGAACTCCGGAAGCTCGATCTATATTTATTCCGAACAGTTAAAGACCTTTAACTATGCTATAAACCAGATCGTAGCCGGTGGTATCGCGCGTGCGGGCGCATCGGCAGCTTCTCAAGTTATTATGATGGCTGTTCCGATTTCCGTATTCGTTATCACCCAGAGTAACATCATCGAAACGATGGGCTCGTCGGGTATGAAGGACTAAGGAGGGTATATATGAAAAAACTTACAAAAATTCTTGCCCTCGCAGCTTGCCTTATCCTGGCACTTGGTTGTCTGCCGCTTGCTGCAATTACCCCTTATTCTACCTACACCTACTCCATCGACGGTTTCGCTCTTATGTCGCCCGACGCGTATGTGCCGGACAGACAGATCGACTCCGCATATATGGGAGTTGAGCCTGCAATAGACGATCCTCGCGATCTCGTGGTTGACGAGAACAAAAACGTCTACATAGCAGATGCGGCAAATAACCGTATCGTAGTTCTCGACAGATATTTCAAGCTTAAGTTCTATCTCGGTGAATTCATTAACCAGAACGGTGTTCCGGATTCACTTAAGAATCCTTCGGGCGTGTTCGTGGAAAATGAGAAGATCTACGTTGCTGACTCGGATAACAACCGTATCGTAATGTTTAACATCGACGGCAGCTTCTACAAGATCATCGAAGAACCCGATGCTGACGTATTCCCCGCAGGCTCTATCTACAAGCCCTCCGCTATCGCAGTAGATAAATACGGCAGAATTTATGTCGTATCATCCACAACCTATATGGGTATCATCGCGATTAACGAAGACGGTGAGTTCCAGGGCTTTATCGGCGCACAGAAGGTTACTGTTGACGCACTCACGCTTCTTTGGAGAAACTTCCAGACAGATAGCCAGAGAAAACAGCAACAGCAGTACGTTGCGACCGAGTTTAATAACATCACGATAGACAAAGACGGATTTATGTATATTACCATTTCTGCTATCAAGGAAGACGAGCAGCAGGCTGCTATCGAAAGCAAGGATGGTACATACGCACCCGTTAAGAAGCTTAACACCGCAGGCTCTGACATTATGAAGCGTAACGGCTTCTTTGGCCCGGGTGGTGAGGTTAACGTAAGTAACCTTACTACGGCAGTTATTCAGGGCCCGTCAAAGATTATTGATGCGGCGGTTGGTCCTGAGGGAACTTGGTCGATAATTGACGAAAAGCGTTCCAAGATCTACACCTATGATGAGGAAGGTAACCTTCTCTTTATCTTTGGTGATATGGGACAACAGCTTGGTAATATTCAGTCTGCTGAGGCTGTTGCTTACCACGGTACGGATATCCTTGTACTTGACAAGACCTCCGATAGCATTACAGTGTTCCGCCGTACAGAGTATGGTGACTTGCTTCTCGCGGCTATTGAGAACACCAACAACCGTAATTACGATACAACTATCGACTTCTGGACTGAAATACTTAAGAGAAACAATAACTTCGACACCGCGTATATCGGTATAGGCAAGAGCCTTTACAGAAGCGCAGAATATGAAGAATCTCTCAACTATTACAAGGCGGCGTACGATACCGAAAACTATTCCGAGTCCTTTAAGGAAATCAGAAAGCAGTGGATATCCGATTACATTCTCCTCATCCCGTTGTTTGTTATCGTTGCTGTTGTTCTGTTCGTACTTTGGAATAAGTATGCAGCTAAGCTTAACAAGAAAACTCAGCTTAAAAAGGGACGCAAGACCTTCTGGGAAGAACTTGTTTATGCTGCACACCTTATCGTTCACCCGTTCGACGGTTTCTGGGATTTGAAGCACGAGAAGCGCGGTTCGGTAAGAGCGGCATTCGTATGGCTGGTACTTGCTATCTTTACATTCTATTATCAGGATATAGGAACTGGCTACATCTTCGATTCACGTCAGGAATCCTCCACGATATTTATGACAATAGCTGCCGTTTCACTCCCTGTGATTCTTTGGGTCGTTGCAAACTGGTGCCTTACTACACTGTTTGACGGAGAAGGAAGCCTTAAGGACATTTTCGTAGCAACCTGCTACGCACTTGTTCCGCTGCCGCTTCTTATAATTCCTTCGGTAATCGCTTCCAATGTAATGCTTGAAAGCGAGGCAACTATTATCAATCTCCTCGTTGCAATTGCATTTGTTTGGACAGGACTTTTACTCTTCTTCGGCATGATGGTAACTCACGACTATTCTTTCTCAAAGAATGTTCTTACTTCGCTCGGTACCATTGTGGGTATGGCGATAATCATGTTTATAGGTGTTCTTTTCTCAACACTTCTTGCGAAGATTGTAAGCTTTGTTTCCAGCATCATCACAGAAATCACATTCCGCATGTAATAACAGGATAGGAGTTATAGTAATGAAAAAAATAAGATTATTATCGGCGTTCCTGACTGTTGTTATGGTCTTTGGAATGCTCCCCGCAGTGCAGGTAGCGGCGGATGACGCACTCGTTCCCGGCTACGATCAAGAAAAAGGCGAAACCACTATTGATTACGTTAATGAGAAATTTCAATCTCCAGAGGCTAAGCTCGCAACGATGACCAAGTATCTCGCTAAAGGTGACTTCGAGCTTTACGTTGAACCTATTTCCGGTGAAATAGCATACGTAAACACGAAAACCGGTCAGATACTTCTCTCGAACCCCTACGATGTTGCGCAGCCTGCTGCAGCATCGGCAAACACCATCAGACAGAAGCTTCTTTCGCAGATTATTATCAAGTATGTCGATAATGGTTCTGAAATCGAGATGAATAGCTTTGTTGAGGCTTGCCAGAGAGGTCAGATCAACGTTAAGAAAATCAAAAACGGTGTCCGCGTTGAATATGCTATGGGTAGAATGGAAACTCGTAAGCTTATTCCCAGACAGATCCAGAAGGAACGTTTTGAGGAACTTATTCTTGCAAACATTCCCGAAGGTGCAGAAAGACTTCGTTTCATGGCTTACTACACCCTTCAGGATGCAAACGATCCGGAACTTACCGAGCGAGCACGCCACGAACTTATAGCGAAGTTCCCAATTTGCTCGAAGATGGCGGTATACGTTTTTGATGATACAGGACGTTCCCGCGATTTGGAACGCGTAGAAAACATTATCAAGAAATATTGTCCTGAGTATACCTTTGAAACTCTTGCAGAGGACCATCTTATCACAAACTACACCGGAGAAGATAAGGCTCCAGTACTCTTCAGACTTTCCCTTGAGTATACTCTTGATGAGGACGGAAATCTTGACGTGCGTCTTCCCGCAAACGGCATCCGTTTTGACGAAAGCGCATATCAACTTTCCTCGGTAAGTATACTTCCTTGGTTTGGTGCAGGCTCGAGTTATTTTAACGGTTATACCTTTATTCCCGACGGCTCCGGCGCACTCGTCAGATTCGAAGATGTGCGCTCAAAGCCTATAAGTATCACAGGTAAGATTTACGGTCAGGACCAGGCTTATCAGGTTGTTACCGGTCAGAATAGAGAAATAATGCGTCTGCCTGTTTTTGGCCTTGTTGAGTCCGAGGTATTTAATCCCCCGGTGCTCACTGAAGAACAGCTTGCAGCAGGTGTTATCATAACAAAGCCCGACTACAAGCAGCCCACCGGTTTTCTGGCAATTCTTGAAGAGGGGGACTCGCTTGCTGATATCACCACAGAGCACGGCGGCAATCAACACAAGTACAACGGCGTATACACTACGTTCTATCCCAGACCTAAGGATACCTACAATCTTGCGGAAGCAATTTCCGTGGGTTCTAACGCTACATACACCGTAGTTTCCGAGCGTAAATACACTGGTAGCTACCGTACAAAGTATATAATGCTTACTTCTGAAAAAGAAGCAGAGCAGGCGGAGCTTGACAGCTATTACGATACAAGCTATGTTGGTATGGCCAAGGCGTACAGAGATTACCTCATTAAAAACGGTACTCTCACAGAGATATCCGATAAAAAAGAGGATCTCCCGCTGTACATTGAATCCTTCGGTGCACTTAACACTATCGAAAAGGTACTTTCCGTACCCGTAAAAGTGCTCAAGCCTCTTACCACGTTTGAGGATCTTAAGGTAATGTACGATAGACTGGCCGATGCCGGTATTACTAATGTTAACTACAAGTTAACCGGTTACGCCAACGGCGGTATGAATGACCTTGCTCCATATCATGTTAAGTTTGAAAAGGCTGTTGGTGGAAATAAGGGCTTCACAGAGTTTGTATCCTACGCCAAGGAAAAGGGTATCGGCGTATATCCGGACTTTGACTTTGCCAATGTAGGTGAATTCGATTCTTTTGACGGTATTTCCAATAAGAAGCACCTTATAAAGACGATGGACGACCGTTACACCACCAAGCGTTTCTATGATTCGACTCTTCAGTCCTTCGAGAAAGGCATGTCCCTTGCGATATCTCCCTCGGTTTACGGTTATCTCTTTGAAAACTTCAGCAAGGAATTTTCCGCACTTAGCCCCAGCGGCGTATCGCTGTCAACGCTTGGAACGGATTTGAACTCTGACTTCGACAAGAAAGACCCTTACAACCGTGAGGACTCCAAGGCGCTCACCAGAGAGCTGCTTGCTGATATGTCAAACGCATACGGTAATGTTATGATTGACGGCGGTAACGCGTATTCGGTACAGTATGCTGATCACATTATAGCAGCTCCTCTTGACTCCAGCCGCTACTCGAACGCGAGTGAAGCTATACCATTCCTCGGTATGGTATTCCACGGCTGTGTAAACTTCACCGGTACTGCTATTAATATGGCGGGTGACACACAGTACGAGCTGCTCAAGGCGATTGAAAACGGCTCGAACCTTTACTTCACGCTTTCTATGCAGAATACCTCGCTTCTTAAGGAAGACGCTGAATTCAATAAGTTCTACTCGGTATCCTTTGATATTTGGTATGACGAGGTTGTCGAACTGTACGGCGTACTTAACGATGCTATCGGCAATCTCCAGACTGCCCAGATAGTTGATCACGAGTTCCTCATCGGTGAGCGCGTTCCTACTGCTGAAGAATTAGAGGCTGACAAGGAAGCAATCGAAAAGGAAGAGGCTGACAAGGCAGAAGCCGACAGAATTGCTACTGAAAAGGCAGAGAAGGCTGAGAAGCTCGCAGAGCGTCTTGAAGCTCTCTATGGCACTGACAGCAATAAGAACAATAACAAGGTTCCTACTATTGTCGTTGGCGGTGAAGAGGATTCTGACGAATACAAGTACACCAAGTACACGACTGACAGCGGTCTTGTAAAGGTTACTTATGACGGCGGCAAGACATTCATTCTTAACTACAATAACTTCGGAGTTGATGTGGTAGTTGATGGCGAAACTTATTTCGTTGACGCACTCGATTTCGTGGTTGCCAAATAAGGAAGGAGAGGTGTAAAAATTGAATAGCGAAGCAAAAAAGCTAACAAATGCAAACGCTAAAAAGAAGCGTAAGCACATAGCCTCTCTTGATGCGCGTAAAGCACGTGCAGGTTGGGTGTTTGTACTCCCGTTTGTGATCGGATTTCTTCTTATCTACCTTCCGATTATATTTGATTCAATTAGGTACAGCTTCCACACCGTAAAGCCAGGCTCGTCAGGTTTTATGCTCGAGTTCGTAGGCTTTGCAAACTATCAGAGAGCACTTTTTGAGGACCCTGAGTTTGTTAAAATACTTACTGCAGGTATCCAGCAACTTATCTTTGATATTCCCGCAATCGTAATATTCTCGCTGTTCGTGGCGGTTCTTCTCAATCAGAAGCTGGTGGGACGTGCAGCATTCCGTGCGATATTCTTTATCCCGGTTATTATTGCAACGGGCCTTGTTGACCAAATCGATCAGTCAAACACTATGCTTGAATACATGGGAAACACCGAAGAGGGTATCAATGACGGTTCGGGAGCAAATACAACCAGTGAGATTATCTCGCTTGTTGATATCGAAGTTCTTTTCTCGAATATGAAGGTCGGTACAGAGCTTGTTGAGTACGTTGTAAATATGGTTAACAATATTTACAACATAATAAATCGCTCCGGTGTACAGATGCTTATATATTTAGCAGGCCTTCAGTCCATATCCCCCGCAATATATGAATCTTGCTCTATTGACGGCGCAAGCGCATGGGAAACCTTCTGGAAAATTACCTTCCCGATGATAAGTCCGATGATCCTTGTAAACTCCATATATACGATCATAGACTCATTTACTTCACAGTCTAATCAGGTTATGACGTATATATCCAAGGTTTACAATACAGTTACAAACGGTAACGTTCTGAGTACTGCAATGTCTTGGCTCTACTTCCTCATCGTTATAGCTATAATCGGACTTGTTGCCGCATTGCTCAGCGCATACGTCTTCTACCAGAAACGCGACTAAGGAGGCATAATTAATGAATTCTCAACAAACACAAAATGCTCCCCGCGTTATGAAGGAGAGCAAGAACAAAATCAGAGTTGAGTTTGAGAGAACTCCTCTTAAACAACGTCTTAAAGCGAAGTTCATTAACGGTAACTTCTTCAAGAATGTTGTTGTTAAGGTCTTCACCTACGTTCTTCTTGTCGGTATTTCCTACGTCATTCTTTTCCCGTTCTTTGCGAAGATCTCCGGTTCGTTTATGAGCCGCGAGGATTTCGTTGACGTAACGGTTAAGCTGATCCCGAAATACCCCACGCTTGACACCTATAAGGCAATCATCAGCGAAAACCATTATTTCCAAGCTGTATTCAACACCTTCACACTTTCGGCGCTCTGCGCTCTTATTCAAACGTTTGTGTGCTGTGTAATCGGTTACGGTCTTGCGAAGTTTAAGTTCAAGGGTAACAAGCTGATATTCTTCCTCGTAATATTTACGATGGTCGTCCCTCACAAGACTCTCCAGCTTTCGATGTTCATGAAGTTCCGCTTCTTCGACGTCTTCGGCATACTTGAGCTTTTGACGGGCCAAGCGCTTGACCTTACTAATTCCTATTGGCCTTTGGCACTGCTCTCGCTTGGCGGTCTTGCCTTTAAGAACGGTCTTTACATATTCATGATGCGACAGTTCTTCAGCGGCGTACCGGATGAGCTTGAAGAGTCTGCGTACATTGATGGCTCGGGCGTTTTCAGAACGTTCCTTCAGATCATACTCCCACTTTCCGTGCCGATGATGATCACCATATTCCTGTTCGCGTTCTCGTGGCAGTGGACGGATAACTTCTACACGAACGTATTCTTCACAAAGACCACCACGATACTGATGCCAAATATCATAGCAATTCCGAGTACTCTGGACACGAACTACGCTGCCCAGAACCTCTACGAATCTGCTATCAACAATACGTGCGCACTGCTTATCCTTGCACCTCTGCTTGTAATGTATGTATTCCTGCAGAGATATCTGATTGGTGGTATCGAACGTTCCGGTATTGTTGGTTAAAGAAAAGAAAAATCCTTACCGTATATGCGGTAAGGATTTTTTATTTCAAGTTAAGCCTCAAAACCGATGAGCATACCGCCCTTTTCGGCGTAGAAGCTGCACAGCGCACGACATTCTTCGGTGAAAATTTGTGCGCCTGGCAAGGCGGCGCGGATTTCATCTGCAAAGCTCTTGGCGAACGCTTCGTTCTGACAGTGCGAAATTCGAAGCTTGCCACCCTTATATCCGAGCGATTTTGTATGTTCGACGAGTGCTTGTACCGTTTTTGCGGCACCTCTGTGTTTTGAGAGCATCTCAAGCGTGCCTTTCTCGCTTGCTCTGCCTATCGCACGTACACCGAGCACACCTGCGGCTGCCGCGGCTATCTTGCTTATACGTCCGTTATTGGCGAGGTTTTTCATTGATTCGAGAACGAAAAGCAATTCGGTTTTATAAGTAGGGAGCTCTTTTTCTATCTCTTCGAGGCTTTTGTCGAGTGATATCAGCTCACGGCATTTTTCTGCTATCAATGCCATTTCGGGACCGGTTGACAGCGAATCCACAACCAAAACATGTCTGTTCGGATGTGCGGCTTCGTATGCTGCCTTGGCTTGGCAGGCGGAGTTGTGAGTTCCGGAAAGTGCGCTTGTCATTGTGAGGCAGACTACGTTTTCGGCGTCGCCGAACGCGGCAAGCCAATCATTGACGTTAGGGCAGGAAGTTGACGATTTGCCGCTGTAGCGGTAGAGCGTGTTTACCATATCGTTAACATTAAGTTCTGCATTATCGGTGTACTCTTTATCATCTGTGATTATTTTGAGCGATGCATATGCGAAGTCTGCACCGTCAAGCGCGGTGAGATTGGACGAAGAATCTGCGACTATCTTTATAGGGTTCATTATGTAGGAGTTCCTTTCAAATTTTATTTTCAGCACACTGTGTGCTGAAATGTGCCAAGACTAAACCTCGGGGGATAACAATATTTTATGCTTTCATTCCGTCGAGTAATACTCCAAAGCAGTATCTGAAGTTTTCGGCGGTTTCTTCACGAGGAAGGTTTCTGCTTATGGCATCAGCATTGTACCCGCGGATAAAACACCATATAGCGTAGCTCATACAGTCGGTGTTCATTTTTTTGAAATAGCCGTTCGATATGCCAAACTCAAGCAGTTTTTTGATCTCGCGAGTCCACCATTCGTAATTCTCACTGTTGGTGGAGTCATTTTTGAATACATAATTGCTGAAGTTCCTTTTGGTGCCGTAGGACACGAGCAGTGTGTTCTCGACTATATCGGTTATCTGTGTGAAAAAATCGCCGTCCTGATCAAATCCCAGAATACTCTCGCGCATCTTTGCGGCGGTGCGGTTATATACGATGTCGAGCACCTCGTCGATGCATGTGAAGCGGTTGTAGAATACACGGTTGGTGGCGTTAAGCTCCTCTAAGACGCGGCGAACTGTGATGCCTTCCGCGCCGGACGTGATCACTATATCCTCAACTATGTTTATAATACGCTCTGACGTACTGTCGTTTATAAGCGGCTCCCTCTCTTTTTCCACTATACCATCTCCAATCTTGGCACACTGTGTGCTGAAGCTATTATATCACAATTTACAAAAGATGTCAAGCAAAAAATCGGCTCGCTTTATGCGAGCCGATTTCAGTTAAATTAGAGAATTACTTTGCCTTCGTAAATGGTGTTTGCGTCGCCGGAGAGGTATACTGCATCGTCGGTATAGCGAATCTTAAGATCGCCGCCGCGAAGCTTAACAGTGATATCCTCGTTCTTCTTGCAGTAGCCGTTTTCAACAGCCGCAACAACAGCCGCGCAAGCACCGCTGCCGCAAGCGAAGGTTTCGCCGGAGCCACGCTCCCAAACACGCATCTTGAGTGTGTTGGCATTGAGCACCTTTACAAACTCGGTGTTGACACGCTCGGGGAAGAGCGGATCGTTTTCAAACTTTGGTCCGAGAACTTCGAGATTCAGGTTATCAAGTGCATCTTCAAACTCATCGTTGAATACTACGCAGTGCGGGTTACCCATGGATACGCATGTAATACGGTAACGGTCACCTGCAACCTGTGTAGGTACGCCTATCGCGGTACGAAGCGAAAGCTTTACGGGAATGAGCGCGGGGTTGAGTTCCGCCTTGCCCATATTTACCGTAACTGCGCTTACCTTGCCACTTACCTTTTCATATTCGGTTTCGCGAAGACCGCTGAGGGTTTCGATTACAACCTTACCTGTGTCGGGAACCATCTTGTTGTCAACCATATACTTAACGACACAGCGTGCTGCGTTGCCGCACATCTTGCCCTCAGTTCCGTCGAGATTAAACATACGCATTTTAACGTCTGCGATGTCTGACGGATACATCAGAACAACTCCGTCGCCGCCGATACCGAAGTGGCGGTCAGCAAGACGGATAGACAGTCCCTCGGGGTTATCGATACGCTGATCGAAACAGCTGAAGTAGATGTAGTCGTTGCCGCACGCTTCCATCTTTGTAAATGCAAGCTCTTCCTTGGCATCGCGCATATTATTGATATTTACAAGCTCAGTGTTTCTCTGCGTATAACGGCTCTTAAGGCAGTCTGCAACTGCATTTGCCGTGTCGATAGAGGTAAGGCACGGAATGGCGCGCTCAACCGTCTTTCGGCGGATTTTAACGCTGTCGCGCGTCGGTATACGTCCTTTTGCAGAGGTGGAGATAACGTAGTCAATTCTACCGGATTCAATAAGCTTAAGGGTGTTGTTCTCGCCCTCATGAATCTTATCAACGGTCTTAACCTTCATGCCGTAGTCTTCGATTATTTTCGCTGTACCGCGAGTTGCGTAAAGCTCGAAGCCAAGGTCGTAGAAACGCTTCGCGGTTTCGCCAATCTCCGCCTTGTCAGAGTCGCGGACGGTGATAAAGATACCGCCCTGCTTTTTGAGCTTATAGCCTGCGCCGACGAGTCCCTTGTAAAGTGCTTCTTCGCGTGTTGCCGCAAGACCGAGCACCTCACCGGTGGACTTCATCTCCGGACCGAGATGGTTATCAACGTTCATAAGCTTTTCAAACGAGAATACCGGAACCTTAACCGCAACGTATGGAGAGGTCTTGTAAAGACCCGTGCCATATCCCATATCAGCGAGCTTCTCGCCGAGCATACAGCGTGTTGCGAGATCAACCATAGGAACACCGGTAACCTTACTGATATACGGGATGGTACGCGACGAGCGCGGGTTAACCTCGATAACGTAAAGTCTGTTGTCAGTCTTGTTGATAAGGTACTGAATGTTTACAAGGCCCATTATCTCGAGAGAAGTGGAGAGGTTCTTTGTGACCTCAATAATCTCCTCACGAAGGCTGTCGGTGATGTTCCAAGCCGGATAAACCGCGATAGAGTCACCGGAGTGAATACCGGTACGCTCAACATGCTCCATAATACCGGGAATGAGTATATCGGTACCATCGCAGATAGCGTCGACCTCAAGCTCGATACCCATAAGGTACTTGTCTATAAGAACGGGATTTTCGATGTTGTTTGCGAGGATTATCTTCATATACTCCTTGATATCGTCTTCAGTGAAGGCGATGATCATATTCTGACCGCCAAGAACGTAGGACGGACGCATGAGTACGGGATAACCGATCTTTGCCGCAACGGTGAGTGCTTCCTCAGTAGTCATAACGGTGAAGCCCTCGGGACGTGCAACGTGGTTTGCTTCGAGAAGTGCGTCGAAACGCTCTCTGTCCTCTGCCGCGTCAATAGAATCTGCGGAAGTACCGAGAATATTCACGCCGTGCTCGGACATAAACTTGGTGAGCTTGATAGCTGTCTGACCGCCGAACGCTACGACAACTCCGTAGGGATTCTCAGTTTCGATGATGTTCATAACATCCTCGGGAGTGAGCGGCTCGAAGTAAAGTCTGTCTGCGGTGTCAAAGTCGGTGGAAACGGTTTCAGGGTTGTTGTTTACAATAACAACGTCGTAGCCTGCTTCCTTGAGCGACCATACGCAGTGTACAGAAGCGTAGTCAAACTCAATTCCCTGACCGATACGTATAGGACCCGAACCGAATACGATGACAGTTTTCTTACTCGGATCTTTCTTCTTCTCGATAAACTCTGCAGCTTCGTTTTCGTCGTCGTAGGTTGAATAGAAATAAGGAGTGTTTGCGGAGAATTCAGCCGCGCAGGTGTCAACCACCTTATAAACGGCGGTTTCGTGCATACCTGCGGGAAGTGCCTTGCCCGTGTATTCCTCGATAAGCTTGTCGGGAAAACCGAGCACCTTCGCCTCGTGATAAAGCTCCTTTGTGAGAGCCTCTGCGCCAAGACGGTGCTCCATAGCGATGAGGTTAAGGAACTTGTTGAGGAACCATTCGTCGATCATGGTGATCGCGTGAATTTCGTCAACGCTGATGCCGCGGCGGAGTGCCTCGTAAACGATGAACAGACGCTCGTCGTCGGTGTTGTGAAGTCTTGCCGCAACGTCTTCGTCGGAAAGTTCGCGGTACTTTTTGTGTGAAAGGCAATTCATACCAATTTCCACGCCGCGAACAGCCTTCATAATAGCCTGCTCGAAGGACGTACCGATAGCCATGACCTCACCGGTTGCCTTCATCTGCGTGCCAAGAGTACGCTTTGCGTAAACAAACTTATCAAACGGCCATTTGGGGAACTTAACTACGATGTAGTCGATAGTAGGCTCAAAGCAAGCGTAGGTAGTACCGGTAACAGCATTGAGTATTTCGGGGAGAGTATAACCGATAGCTATCTTTGCAGCAACCTTTGCAATCGGATAACCGGTTGCCTTGGATGCAAGTGCAGAGGAACGCGATACACGGGGGTTAACCTCTATAACAGCGTACTCCTTGCTTTCCGGATGAAGCGCGAACTGACAGTTGCAGCCGCCCTCTATCTGAAGCTCCTGAATGATATCGAGAGCCGCACCGCGGAGCATTTGATACTCATCGTCTGAAAGGGTTACAGCAGGTGCAACAACTACGGAGTCACCTGTGTGAACGCCGACTGGGTCAACGTTTTCCATCGAGCAGATGGTGATAACGTTTCCTGCACTGTCGCGCATTACCTCAAACTCGATCTCCTTCCAACCGGATACGCACTTTTCAACGAGTACCTGATGGATAGGCGAAGCGTTAAGACCGCCGTTCGTGATTTCGATGAACTCGTCTTCGTTATAAGCGATACCGCCGCCTGTGCCGCCGAGAGTGAATGCGGGGCGAATGATGAGAGGATACCCATTTGCGTGCGCGAATTCAAGCGCCGCATTAAGGTCGTTTACAACGAGCGAGGGAATGCAAGGCTGACCGATCTTCATCATAGTGTCCTTGAACATCTGACGGTCTTCTGCCTTGTCAATAGTTTCGGGACGTGCACCGAGAAGCTTTACGCCCATTTTATCTAAGAAGCCTTCCTTCGCGAGTTGCATCGAGAGGGTAAGACCGGTCTGACCGCCGAGAGTTGACAGAAGGCTGTCGGGACGCTCCTTTTCGATGATGCGTTTAATTGTGGGAAGAGTGAGAGGCTCTATATAAACCTCGTCAGCCATTGCGTTGTCAGTCATGATGGTTGCAGGGTTGGAGTTTACGAGAACTACCTCAAGACCGTCTTCCTTTAGTGCACGGCAAGCCTGCGTGCCTGCGTAGTCAAACTCGGCTGCCTGACCGATGACGATGGGACCTGAGCCTATGACCATTACTTTTTTAATATCACTTCTGAGTGGCATAATAATCTCCTTCCTTGCTGCTTATTTCATCATACCGATGAACTGATCGTAAATGAACTGTGTTGCGTTAGGACCGCCTGCATTTGTGGGACGGAATGCAACGCCGATTGCCGGGATGCTTTCGTATGCAACGCCTTCGAGCGTGCCGTCGTTACCGTTCTTGTAGGTTACCTTAATATCCTTGTGCAAGGTTGCTTCGTCAAGCGTGTAGCCCTGATTCTGCGATGTGATGAACACGCGCTTGTCGGAAAGTCTTATCGACGGCATACTGCCGCGGTGACCGTGAGGGAGCTTTACGCTCTTTGCCCCGTTTGCGAGGGCGAGCATGAGATGTCCGAGGCAAATGCCGAGCATTGGAATCTTCTTGTCGGAAAGCTTCTTGATTTCCGCGATTATCTCGGGGTATTTCTCGGGGCTGTCGGGACCGCTCGAGAGAACCACTCCGTCGGGATTGTATGCGAGGATATCCTCAGCAGTAGTAGTTGCGGGAACGGTGATTACCTCGCAGCCGCGTACGGAGAGTGCGTTTGCTATAGCACTTCCTGTGCCAAGGTCAAGAAGAACGACCTTGTGTGCAGCATTGGCAACCGAAGCGGTGGTGGCTTCCTTGCAGGTTGCTTCAAGCACCGTTTTCGGTGCGGTATATGCTTTGATTTCGGTGATTACATCGTCGAGCTTTTCGGGCAGAGTGTATGTTATTTTAGCTCTCATAGAGCCGTTGTCGCGAAGTATACGGGTTAACTTTCTTGTGTCTATACCCTCAATTCCCACGATCTTATTTTCGCTTAAAAAAACGCCAAGACTACCTTCACATCTGAAATTTGAAGGCTCTTGACATAATTCTCTAACAATATAAGCACTGGGAGCAACACCCTTGTTTTCACATTCATGGGAAACAACACCATAATTACCTATAAGAGGGAAAGTCTGAACAACGAACTGTCCCTTGTAACCCTGATCTGTAAGAGTTGACATATAGCCGGTCATAGCCGTGGTAAACACTGCTTCACCGATGATTTCGGCTTCGTAGCCAATAGATCTGCCAGCGAAAACAGTACCGTTTTCGAGTATCAGATATGTCGGTTTAGTCTGCATAATATACCTCCATTTTTATTTCACACATATAGTATTATATCATTCATAATATTATACCACGCGAAGCGTGTTTATGTCAAGACACTAATATACATAAATATTCCAATCTTAAAAATAAAATTGTTGTATAAAGGAATTAAATGGCAAATATACGCTATAAAAACCCCGGAGACAATTGTCTCCGGGTTAAATGTTATTTACCTTTCCCGAGAAGCTTTGTGAATGCTGGGATGAGCATACCGCCAATAGAATTGCCGGCGGTCATAATGAGCAGGTATACGAGCGTCTTTACAGTAAAGCTTCCTGCGAGCGCAAAATAGAACATATTTGCGATGCAGTGCTCGAACGAGCAGAGAATAAACACCATTACGGGGAACACAACAAACAGTGCCTTTACCATGCTGTCCTGCTTCTTATACTGGTCAACTGCTATGAACATACACATACCGCATCCGATTGCGAGAAGCAGAATACTTACGGGGTTATCCGCAAGCTTTCCATCAACGATGCCCTGAACCTTTGTGCCGAGTGCATCGTAAATGCGAGTGAAGCGAACAAGCGCCGCCATAAGTCCAGTACCGATAAGGTTGCCGAACCAGATGAGCGCGAGCGTACCTATGTAGGAGAGCTTGTTGTCAAGCGCATATCCGACCTTGCCTGTAAAAAGGTTGAAGCCGAACGCAAGAATGGTTAGAAGGCCAATGGAGAAGAGTGCTGCGCCGACAACCTTATTGTCAACGGACAGGAACACTGTTCCGCCGAGACCGATGCAGATGCCTGCAAGGGTTGCTAAAAGAATTGTTTTTTTCATTGTTTTTGTTTCACTTTCTGTGCATAAGAATTATATTGCTTACATTATATCACAGATTTCAACTTTTTGCAACAGTATTATGTAAAATAGGAATATCTGTATTCACAATATTACATCGGCGTTTTCCGAAATATTTGTCAGTTTCGTCTTTTATCTCGCGGAAACAGAGCATTACTGCGACGAGATTGATGGCGCACATTGCGCTTATTGTAAGGTCTGAAAGGCTCCACAGCGTTGTACTTTTTGAAACACACCCGAGAAAAGCGCACAGCGAATAAAGGGCAAGATAAAATTTACCAGCTGGGCGGCTTTTTGTTAGATACGAAAGGCTTTCTGTGCCGTAGTAAAACCAACAGACTATCGTGCAGAACGCGAACAACGCCACAAACACGCACAGTATTAAATCGGAAAACGGTATGAAGCGTCCGAAAGCTTCTGTAGCGCAAACCATTCCGTCAGCAGATAACGCCACGCCGCGCTTTTCTCCGATAAGCACCACAAGAGCCGTCAGTATACAGATTACAATCGTGTCTATGGCGACCTCACACATACCCCAAACGCCCTGTGCTGCGGGGGATTTCACCTCTGCGCTTGCGTGAGCGATTGGAGCAGTACCGCATCCGGCCTCATTTGAAACGATACCACGAGTTACGCCGATACGTAGTGCGCGGTCTGTCAAAAAGCCGATAATCCCACCGCCGAGCGCGTCAGGCGAGAATGCACCGTTTACGATATCGGCGATAATTTCGCCTAGCAGAGAAGTGTTCGAGAAAATTACGTACAGCGACATAATTATGTAAGCGCCGCTTATCAAGGGGATGAGCCTTTCCGTGAGGAGCGATATGCGACGAAGTCCTCCCGAAGCGACCGTAAGTGTAAGCACGCAGACAATAATTCCGCATATTATCGGCGGCAGACCGAGCGCACCTTCCATACTTACCGAGATAGCATTCGACTGTACTGAGCAGCCCATTGTGAGCGAGGCCATAAGGCACAGTAAGGCAAAAAATACGGCCAGAAATTTAGTTGTACGCGTTCCGTGTTCTTCAATATAAAAATATGCGCCACCGTGCGGCTTACCGCTTTTATCACGCCGTCTGTGGCACACGGCGAGGACGATTTCCGCATATTTTATCGGGATTGCGGCAATTGCGCTAACAAGCATCCAGAATACCGCGCCCGCACCGCCGATAGTTATCGCCGATGCAACCCCGGCTATGTTGCCAACACCGAGCGTGCCGGCAAGGGCTAGTATCATCGCGCGCAGTGGCGAGATGCCGTTGGCGGTACTGCTTTTTAATGCTGACAGCGTTTTTTGGGGATGAGTTATAAAAAACGGTTTCAGCCGAAAAAGCAAGTATACGCCGCAGAAAAATACGGCGATACAGAGTCCCGGTCCGAAAACGTACGTGTTTGCAAGGTCAATTACGGTATTTATCATAAGTGTGCACCACCCAAAATCATAGTTACAATACTATATGAAAACTAAATCAGGTAAAGAACGCCGTATATAGCACAAAATCACGTATTTTGGCATAAATATATATAGTGGAAATAAGTTGTTACTAAAATGTAAACTGTAGAAAAAAGCCTTGACTTTTGCTTTGGGCTGGGTGTACAATATACTCGTACGTTAGCACTCGCACTCTTTGAGTGCTAAAACGAGATAATAAGCACGTCAAAAAGACGGCTCGAATATTTAGGAGGAATTTATTATGACTATCAAACCGCTTTGCGACAGAGTTGTCGTTAAAATGGTAGAGGCCGAGGAGACCACCAAGAGTGGCATCATTCTTGCAGGCGCGGCTAAGGAAAAGCCCCAGGTTGCAGAGGTTGTTGCAGTTGGCCCCGGCGGAATCGTTGACGGGAAAGAGGTTGTTATGACCGTTGAGGTTGGCCAGAAGGTTATCACCGGCAAGTACGCAGGCACTGAAGTTAAGTGCGACGGCACCGAGTACATTATCGTTCGTCAGAGCGACATTCTCGCTGTTGTTGAGTAAGGCAGCAATAAATTGCTGTATCAATTATTGTTTCAGAAAGGATAATTTATAATGGCAAAGAATATCATTTACGGAATTGAAGCAAGAAACGCACTTCTCGCAGGCGTTGATAAGCTTGCTAACACTGTTAAGATTACCATGGGCCCCAAGGGCAGAAACGTAGTACTCGACAAGAAGTATGGCTCTCCCCTTATCACCAATGACGGTGTTACTATCGCAAAGGAAATCGAGCTTGAGGATGCGGCTGAAAATATGGGTGCACAGCTCGTTCGTGAGGTTGCTACCAAGACCAACGATGCAGCAGGTGATGGTACTACCACCGCGACTCTTCTCGCGCAGGCATTCATCACCGAGGGTATGAAGAATGTAGCGGCAGGTGCTAACCCCATTGTTATCCGCAAGGGTATCCAGAAGGCAGTTGACAAGGCTGTTGCAGGTCTTACCGCTAATTCCAAGAAGGTAAGCGGCACTGCAGACATCGCACGTGTTGGCACGGTATCTTCCGGCGACGAGGTTATCGGTAACCTTATCGCAGACGCTATGGAAAAGGTTACAAGCGACGGTGTTATCACCGTTGAGGAGTCTAAGTCCGCTGAAACCTACAGCGAGGTGGTTGAGGGTATGCAGTTCGACCGCGGCTACCTCTCCCCCTACATGGCAACTGACACAGACAAGATGGAAGCTGTTATTGACGACGCCTTTATTCTCATCACCGAGAAGAAGATCTCCAACATTCAGGAAATTCTTCCTGTGCTCGAACAGATCGTTCAGGCAGGCAAGAAGCTCCTTATCATCGCAGAGGACGTTGAGGGTGAGGCTCTCACTACTCTCGTACTCAACAAGCTCCGCGGTACCTTCGTTTGCGTAGCAGTTAAGGCTCCCGGCTTTGGCGACAGACGTAAGGAAATGCTCCGCGACATCGCGGCTCTCACCGGCGGTGAGGTTATCTCCGATGATCTCGGTCTTGAGCTTAAGGACACCCAGATCACCCAGCTCGGCCGTGCAAGACAGATCAAGGTTAACAAGGAAAATACTATCATCGTTGGCGGTGCAGGCGCGCCCGAGGATATTCAGACCAGAATTACCCAGATTAAGTCCGCTATTGAGATTACCACTTCCGAGTTTGACCGTGAGAAGCTCATGGAAAGACTTGCAAAGCTTTCCGGTGGCGTAGCTGTTATCAAGGTTGGTGCGGCTACCGAAACCGAAATGAAGGAAAAGAAGCTCCGCATTGAGGACGCTCTCAACGCTACCAAGGCAGCTGTTGAAGAGGGTATCGTTGCAGGTGGCGGTACTGCTTATCTCAACGTTATTGAGGACGTTAAGACTCTTCTCGACACTGTTGACGGCGACGAAAAGACCGGCGTTAAGATCGTTCTCAAGAGCCTTGAGGCTCCCGTTCGTCAGATCGCTGAGAACGCAGGCTTTGAGGGCTCCGTTATCGTAAACACCATCCAGAGCAGCGGCAAGGTAGGCTTCGGCTTCGACGCTTACAAGGAAGAGTACGTTGACATGATGGCTGCAGGTATCGTTGACCCTGCAAAGGTTACAAGAAGCGCACTTCAGAACGCTTCCAGCGTTGCTTCCACAGTTCTCACAACTGAGGCTCTCGTTGCTCACAAGCCCGAGCCTGAGGCTCCCGCAGCACCCGGTATGGGCGGCGGCATGGGCGGCATGTATTAATTTCCCGATATGTAAAACAGCATGGGGCAGAAAGGCTAACTTTCTGCCCCGTTTCGCATTTTGGGTATGGAATTTCTCCGAAAATACATTATTTTCCCCATATCTATTGAAATCTTTACGGATTGATTATATAATATAAGGTAGTAAATACAGCGTTTTCAGACTTGCGTCAAAGTGGCTTTGCGTACGTCTGAGGGAGGTCAATGTGAAGATTTTAATGATAAACGGAAGCCCCAGAGCGAACGGAAACACCGCTACCGCTCTTGCGGAAATGGATAAGGTATTTAAGAAGAACGGCTTTGAGACGGAGACCGTTCAGGTAGGCGGCAGAGTTATCCGCGGATGTATCGCGTGCAACCACTGCCTTGGTACGGGCGTTTGCGTATACGACGATATCGTAAACGAGCTGGTGAAAAAGTTTGAGGAGTGCGACGGTCTGGTCATCGGAAGCCCCGTATATTACTCATCTGCAAACGGAACGCTCATCTCTCTTCTTGACCGTCTGTTCTACTGTACTTCCTACGACAAGACCATGAAGGTCGGTGCGTCTGTTGCAGTTGCGCGCCGCGGCGGCTGTTCATCCACCTTCGATGAGCTTAACAAGTATTTTGCCATCTCCGGTATGCCCATCGCAACCAGCAATTACTGGAACTGTATCCACGGAGGTAAGCCCGGCGATGCCGTTGAGGATGAAGAGGGACTTCAGACAATGAGAAGCCTTGCTGAGAATATGACTTTCCTTATAAACAGCATTGCTCTTGG
>JAZNLM010000020.1:0-35545 GCA_045579105.1 Candidatus Flemingiibacterium sp. | reverse complement strand
AATCAGTGGCGAGCGCATTACGGAAAATGCCGTTTCATTACTGCAGGAATCCGGGATAGCACATATAGAAGTCATTAAAGAACAGTAATTACTATTTTTATAACAACAAATCAAGCGGTCGCTCGATACCTTTCGGTAAAGAACAACCGCTTTTTTGTTTTCTTGTGCTAAGTTAATGACTTAGCACATTTTAGTTAAATTAGTGAATAATGCAACGCTCGGTATCGTTATCAAAGATATGAAGTCTGGACATATCGAATGCAACCTTGATATTGTCGCCTGCTCTGGACTTGGAACGAGAGGAAACACGCGCGATAAGGTTAGTTTCACCAACATTGATGTAGAGATAGATCTCTGCACCCATAAGCTCGGTAACTTCAACGCTAACATCGAACGATGCCTCGGGTGCTGCATCAACAGCCTTAGCCTCATCGGAGATACCCTCGGGACGAAGTCCTACTACTACTTCCTTACCTATGTAATCAGCAAGCTCGGGAGCATTTGCCTTGTCCTCGGGCAGCTTGAGAGAAATATCCTCGAAATTAAAGTATACGCCGTCACCCTTCTTAGTGAGAGTACCCTTTATAAAGTTCATCTGAGGAGTTCCGATAAATCCTGCAACGAAGATATTGCAAGGTGAATCATACAGATTCTGAGGAGTATCTACCTGCTGGATAAGACCGTCCTTCATAACAACGATTCTCGTTGCCATGGTCATAGCCTCTACCTGGTCGTGAGTAACGTAAATAAATGTAGTACCTAACTTCTTATGGAGCTTGGTAAGCTCGGTTCTCATCGCAGCACGAAGCTTTGCGTCGAGGTTAGAGAGCGGCTCGTCGAGAAGGAACACCTTAGGATCGCGGACGATCGCACGACCGAGCGCAACACGCTGCTTCTGACCACCGGACAGAGCCTTCGGCTTTCTATCGAGAAGGTGGGTAATGTCGAGGATACGCGCTGCTTCCTCAACCTTTCTCTTGATCTCTTCTTTGGGAACCTTGCGAAGCTTAAGACCGAATGCCATGTTGTCGAACACAGACATGTGAGGATAAAGAGCGTAGTTCTGGAAAACCATCGCGATATCTCTATCTTTAGGAGCAATATCGTTAACGAGTCTGTCGCCGATGAAGAGTTCACCCTCGGTGATTTCCTCAAGACCTGCGATCATACGAAGAGTGGTCGACTTACCGCAACCGGAAGGACCAACGAAGATAATGAACTCCTTGTCCTTTATCTCAAGGCAGAAGTCGGATACGGCAGTAACGCCGCCGGGATACTTTTTGTAGATGTGCTTTAAGGATAAGCTTGCCATTGAAAATTTCCTCCTAAGTATTTTGAAACGGCACCGGTGGTGTCGAAATCTATGCAGTCTTATTCAACGTATAATATTGTACCAAATTTACTATAAAAATGGAAGAGCCTTTTTCCCCAAAATTTCGCAGAATTCTTTGTGACTTTTGCACAGTTTTTTGAGTTTGTTTGTTAACAACGAGGAAACGAACCAGGCTTGATTTTTAATTTATTAAAAATATATTTCCTAAAAAGACTCTTTTTATATGGTTTTATTGCGAAAGCAGCCTTATCTCGGCGTTTCGGTTTTAATGGTTATGTCACCAAAGCCGACAACGGCGTCGATCATATTTCCGGTCGCCGCGTCGCTTGCCTGCATATAGCCGCCGACTGCGTTTCCGTCCACGGTGATAACGCCCGAGCTTGCGGCAAGCTTTACATTGGTGCTCGCAAACGGGCTGTATGACGAATAAGAGAAGTCACCCGCTTCTATCGCTACAGTAAAGCGGTTTATCTGTGACACCGCAGTAACGTCGCCCGAAGCTACACTTACGGACATCTGTTCTATATCGCAGTTATCAACTTTAACTCTGCCTTCCCCCACAGTTACTTTTACAACGGACGTAGTGCCGACATCAGTTATATTAACGTCGCCTTCTTCAACATTTACGTAATAATCGGTAAGCGTACGGTTGTTTTTAATATTTACGATACCTTCTCCAAGTGAGATTTCAACGGCGTTGACAGGATAATCACTGTTCAAATAAATGTTTACAGTGCGCTCGAGATTACGCATGGCAAAACCGTCAACAAACGCGCGAAGTCCACTAAAGTTCGACACCATGGATACAATACCCGAGAAAGAAGCAAGGTCCTCACCGTCGCTTAACGTGAACACGCGGTTGGTGC
The DNA here is from genome assembly GCA_045579105.1 of Candidatus Flemingiibacterium sp. Lineage (GTDB taxonomy): Bacteria > Bacillota > Clostridia > Oscillospirales > CAG-272 > Flemingiibacterium. The sequence continues at coordinate 33,346 of JAZNLM010000020.1, read as the reverse complement.
TTGCAGCAGCGTACATTCCATCCGTAAAGTTAACAAGCTCAATATAGGATTTATCTGCGCCGCCGATTATGTTTACCGTTGCACGCTCGACAGAAATGTTTATTTTTCCAATATTTTCGGCATCAAATTCGGGGTTTGAATAGTAGTTACCGTCCTCTGCCGCCGTCATTCCAAGCTCAATATCCTGGGACACTGCGAGACGGCTTGCTATACCCGCCGTACCAAGTCCGACGAGCACGATGACGAGGGAAACTATTAAAAATATTATTGACGTAGGCTTCACAGTTTTGCGCTCTCCTTTCTGAGATAGTTGAAGAGTTCACGAAGTCGCTTCAGCGTGTACTTAAACAGCCTTGACACCAGCTTAAAGAGTATGGGCATAAGGCGTACAGCGAAATTGTATATCAGTATGCCGATGCACAGTGTGATACCTGCGGCAACAATGCCGACACCGACCTCATAAAGACCGACGGGGATAGCCGTTTTGAACTGCAGGATACCGTAAATAACACCAACGAGCGACACCGCCGTTCCAGCGCATACAGCACCAATAAGCAGAGCAATCGCCGCCGCAGTTACAGCCGCAAGGCCGCCCCACATCACGCCGAATATCAAAAGCACAATCAGTGCAAGCGGCAGCGTTACGGGCAGGCTTACTGCAAACAGCACCCAGAACATCTTGCTTTCCTGTATCTTTTCCGGTTTAACGTAATCGGGAAGCCTGGTCGAGCTTTCTTGTGCGAACTCTGTAATTTCATCGGCATCTACAGGCACTTGCTCGGACACTTCGGGGATTTCCTCAACAGCATAGTCCTCATACGGAACAAGCTCGTCCTCGAATACCTCGTATTCCTCAATATCATCGGTAACGGCAGGTATCTGCGCCTCCATAGTGGGCACATCATCGAGAGAAACAACCGGCGTGCTCATACTCATGGCTGCAAGACGGTCTATCTCTTCATATCTTTCACGCACCTGTGACGAAATATTGTCCGCGATACTTTCGATATCGAGAAGCGTTTCCGCCGTGGCAAGGTCATCACTTGCCATTCTGTCGTAGTATTTGTCGAACTGCGAAAGGTACGGGACGGCGTCCGTTTCGGATACACCCTTCGAGAGGAGCCGTTCCTTTAATCTTTCGAGAAAGCTGTGTTTATCTGTCATCGGTAATATCAACCTCCGAAAATAAAATGGTCAATTTTTTAAAAAGTTTAGGTTATGGTCTTTCTTTTGTTTGAAATATGTGGTATAATTAAACGAAACCATCGTTATTTCAATCAAAAAGAACCTTATATATCTATTCTACCAAAAAAGGGAGCAAAATGCAATATGAGAATGCGAAAAAAAAAGCACGGGGCAGAAAGAATTAACGCGTGTTCCGATCTTCTTATCCAGAATTCGACAGTAAATCCTGAAAATGTAAGTGGAATCTTTGGTGTAACCGAAAAAAGACCGCTTTGGCTTGAGATTGGCTGCGGCAAGGGCGCATTTGTGTGTGAGCTTGCGCGCCAGAATCCCGATGTGAACATCATCGCACTTGAGCGCTGCGCGGATGTGGCTATGCTCGCCATGGAAAAATGCAAGGCGTCAGAACTTCCTAACGTGCGCTTTATCATCGGCGACGTTGCAAAGCTCTGGGATATATTCGAGGATGGCGCTATCGACCGCATATACTTAAACTTCTCCGATCCGTGGCCCAAAGCGGGACACGCCAAGCGAAGACTTACGCACCGCAATTTCCTTGCACAGTACCGTCGCATATTAAAAGACGACGGAGCAATATTCTTCAAGACCGACAACCGTCCACTTTTCGATTTCTCGCTTGAAGAATTTACCGAGTGCAAGTTCAGACTCGAAAGCCTCACCTACGACTTACACAACAGTGAGTGGGCAGAGGGCAATATCATGACCGAATACGAAAAGAACTTCTCCGCGAAAGGTTTCTCGATAAACCGCGTTGAGGCTTGGTGCAAGTAAATCTATCCGATTAGACGTAGGAACACCGCATTTTGTTCCATAAAATTGGGCCAATATTGCCCTTATGTTGTATTATTTTTTCATTATATTGCTTAAAAAATAAAACAGTTGAAAAGCAGCAAAAACTGTGGTATAATGTAACTGAAATATGAATTATATGCTCAAAGGAAAACACTATGTCTTACAAACTCGCTATTTTCGACCTGGACGGCACTCTTCTTGATACGCTCGATGACCTTACCGATTCTGTAAACCACGGACTTGAAGCGCTCGGGCTTCCGCCGCGTAGTAACGATGAGATACGCTCGTTCATTGGTAACGGCTCAAAAATGCTCATATCGCGCTCCGTCCCAGAAGGAACGGACGAGGCTACGACTCTCGCTGTGTTCAACACCTACAGTGAATGGTACAAAACTCACGGTGACATAAAGACCAAACCATATGACGGTATTATGGATATGCTTTGTGAACTAAAAAAGCGTGGCATACGCTTGGCGCTCCTCTCGAACAAGCCCGATTTCGCTGTTCAGATACTCGACAAGCGTTATTTTGACGGCTTATTTGACTTCGCCGCAGGTGAACGCACAGGAATCCCGCGCAAGCCGGCGCCTGATGCGATTTTGGGGCTGCTCAAAGACCTTGGTTTTGAGAACTCCGATGCGGTCTACATAGGTGACTCGGACGTTGACATCGAAGTTGCAGACCGGGCAAAAATGAATTGTATCAGCGTATGTTGGGGCTTTCAGGACAGGGCGCATCTTGAGGAGTGCGGCGCAAAATGCGTAGTTTCCACAACCGCAGAGCTGTTTGACGAAATAGTGAAATAAGCAAAGTAAAAACCGTCCGACGGAAATTATCCGACGGACGGTGATTTTTTATTTTTTTACCTTATCAAATACGCAAAGAAGCATAGCAACCGCGCCGAGTGCAATAAACGCTATCGGCAATCCAAACAGCGCGCCGACGAACACTCTTAAGTACATAGTTTCAACCATAGTAAAAACGTGACAGAAGGTGTTGACAGCCGATGCATAGAGTGTAGCTGCGCCGACGGCGAAAGCCCATGTAAGAAGCTTCGAACGGTTGTTTTTGACGAAGTAGATATACAGAACCATACACGGCCAGCCGAGCAAAAGCTCCTTAGTACGAGGTCTTGCCACAAAAACTTCGGTAAGCCAGTTGCGCGCTACCGTTTCGGTGAAGGATATCTTGTCAACGTTACCGCTTCGCATAATATATATGTCGGTAACTACAGCAACTAGGGCGATGAGCGCAATGTGATACCAGCGTATTTTTTTGACAAAGCCAAGCGCCATATCCTTGTACTCCGCAAGAGTATGCTTTTCGTAGGCACTCACGGCAAGTAAGAAAATCGTAAATACTATTGGAAGTATAAGCGAAATTTTAACTCCACGGAACTCGCCAAAGTTAAGGAAATAATCCGAGCCGCCGAGCAGTGCGGACATCACCGCGCCCGATACGCAGAACATAGCAAGAGTAAGCACTATGCTCGAAGCAATAAGCGCAAATGTTCCCATACGTGTTTTTAATGTGTGCACATACACCGCCACAACAGTGAGCGTGAAGCATGGCGCAAACGCCGCGAAAAGCGACGGATAGAACGCAGTCAGTGAATCCGGAAGCAAAATCGACACACAGAATGCGAAGCCTGCCGCACAAATACCGATTGCGGCAAAACTGCGTTTGGTCAAAAGGTCAATCATAAACGCAAGCCAAAGCATACACACAGCCGCCGTTGCCGAATAAATAAACGGGTGACGGGACTGATATTCGCCATACTCATTGTAGTTAACAAGACCTTCGTTAACAAAGCCTTGGCTTTCCATTTTTTCGCAGTACAATCGGACGTTTTCTATAGTACGTCTGGCGTTTTCATACTCGTCAAAGCCCTCATCTTCGAGCTGCTTTACGGTTATGAAACGGCAGTTTCTATCAAGTGAGGAAATGTATATCTGATAGTATCCCGCGGGATAGTCCATCACGTCCACATTTGTAGTGAAATACGAGTGGAACGAGCGTAGAATATTTCCGTCCGCCGCATCAACTATGAGGTCAAAGCCGCCGGTCTGCACATTTCCGAGCTGCATCCCCCCCTCAGTCAAAACAAGCGTGAGGTCGTATTTGTCAACTATCTCGGATACGAACTCAATCTTTCCGTCCGCCTGATGAGCAGAGGTAAGCGTGCTTTTCTGAAGCTTGATGTACTTAACACCATAATCCTTAACGATGTTGTCAAGGTCAGCCTCAAGCCATGTCGTCATATCAGGAATAAGCGCAATATTAACGCCTGCATCCTTTGCAATGTCAAGCAGATAGCGCGGATACGTTCCACGGTGCTCATGAATAAGCGCTGTGGTAACGCCGGCGTCCATATACTCTCTTAAAATATCGTCAAGCTCGTCGCGCTCGAAAAATTTATTAAGTCGCGTTATATCAACCGCAGCAGTATAAGTTTTTGAACTTGCTTCAAACTGTACTCGCTCTGTAAGGCCCGGAACAATAAACAAAGCTATGAGCAGCGCCGATAAAACGGCTAAAATAATACGTCGCTTCATCATATCAACCCACCGAACGCTTTGGAAGCAGATACTTGTAAAGGCCTGTCACGATTACTACGGCAATATAAGTGATTCCACATGCCGCAAGAGGCAAAAGGAAACCAAACTTTCCGCCAATCGGGTCAAAGTCTGTAAGACGGAACACAAGCCATACGGCAAGCGCCGCCGTGCCAGCAAGGATAATCTTGAAGATGTTTTTGCCGAATTCGCGAGTTGCGTAATTGCCCGTAACCTTGGTTATAGCAATTGCGATGACCGCGGCGTAAACAGTGAACAGCACCGTTGTGGTAAGCGCTATTGGAACAACGCCCATATCTGCGATAAAGTAGTTGATTATCGGCTTTGCGACCATTATAACAACACTGCCAACGACGGGTATCAGATAATGAGAGCCGAGATACAAAAGCTTATTGAAAAGCTCCTGACAGATATAGCCGAACACACCGAAGGTGTATATTACGAAGAGTGTCGCTGTCTGCTCGGTAAGCTCACGGGTAAACTCGCCGCGCTCGTAAAGCACCGACATAATATCCGTACCGAACACAACCGCCACGAGAATGAACGGTACGATTATCGCCATAAGAAGCGAGATAAGCTGCTGGGTTATACGCTTCACCGCTTCCCTGTCAGCCTTTTCATAGCTCTTGCTGATACCGGGGAAACTTACATTACTCATCGCAACAACAAAAATACTTGCTATGGTAACAAAGAAGTTAGATGCGTAATAAATGGTGGTTGCAACGCCACTGTCATGGCTGACAGCCGCCTTATCAAACATAAAGCACATATGGAACATTATGCTCGAGATAAAGATATAGAAAACCTCAAGGCTCTTTTCCTTACCGCCGGATTTTCCAAACGATTTATCGACATAAAAGATACGGAAGCCGTTTTTGTAAAAGCTCGGCAGAAGTATTAAGGCATGGAGCGCCCAACCGACTGTCGTAATGATGCTTATTGTGTAAATATCGAGATTTTTGAAGAGAAGTGCGGCTATTATTATTACATTGTAGGGAAGGCTCATTATCGAGGTAACGAAAAACGTCTTGCAATTCTGAAGAACACCGGCGATAATGTACGCTACAATTACAAAAAGTCCGCTCGGGAGCATAATATACATCATCTGTCTTGCCGCAGGCAAAAACGCCGCATCAAGACCGGGAAGCAAGAACCACTTTATTATTAGGTCCGCACCGACGTACATAACCGCAGTTACAGCGATAACCACAAGGGATATTCTGCAGATAAAGCGGGAAACGTACTGCTTCTGCGCCGAAGGCAGAGCATTTTCAGGTTTGTTGAGATTTTTGATAACAAGCGTGCCGAGTGCCGTACCAATACATGTGAAAAGGAAGGTCGCTATGCTGAATACCTGAAAATAGATATCTGTAAGCTCACTTGCACCAAATTCGGAAGCGAATATTATATTGCGTACGAAACCAAGTCCCTTGGCAAGCATTATTCCAAGTACCATCATGATGTAGGTAATACCGCTCATAGTTGCCTCCTTATCTCTGAATTTTATAAAGAAAAAAGCGGACAGCCTAAACTGTCCGCCCAAAATGTTTGGTGACCCGTACGGGAATCGAACCCATGTTTCCGCCTTGAGAGGGCGGCGTCTTAGCCGCTTGACCAACAGGCCATTTTTCAGAACATTGTTATTATATCACAACAGTTTATATTTGTCAATAGTTTTGTGAAAATATTTTTCGGTTTTTTATTATTCGCACAGTGTCAATTTCACCATAGATATATAGCGAAATAATATATATTTCGTTATGCTATGATAATAGCCAAAAACAAGCACGAATTATCGGCAATATTACCAATTGACTTTTCGCGTGCAATACTATATAATAGATACTGCAGCCAGATAATACTATATATAGTGGTATCGTTCAGCGTATAATACCATATTTTGTGGCATAACGGGCACAGCGGCAGTTACAAAAATTTATTTTCCGGTGTCCTTTACGCAAGTGGACGACCATAGATAATAATAATGAAGGAGAAAAAGCATGATTACCAAGATACTCAAGCGCGACGGACGTGAAGTCCCGTTTAATATTGAAAAAATTGCAACCGCTATATTCAAGGCAGCAGAAGCTGTCGGCGGCCATGACTACACCGCAGCCATGAACCTCGCATGCAAGGTTGCAGAACAGCTCGAAGCAGACTGCGGCCCCAACTGCATTCCCACCGTGGAGCAGATCCAGGATACTGTTGAAAAAGTGCTTGTAAACAACGGTCACGCACGTACCGCAAAGGAATACATCCTTTACCGCGCAGACCGCACCCGTGTTCGTGAAATGAACACCAAGCTTATGAAAACATACGAGGACCTTACCTTCAAGGCAGCTAAAGACTCGGATATCAAGCGCGAAAACGCTAACATTAACGGCGACACCGCTATGGGTACGATGCTTAAGTACGGCTCGGAGGGTGCAAAGCAGTTCTACGAGATGTACATTCTTGATCCTGATCACGTAAAGGCACACAGCGAGGGCGATATACATATCCACGATATGGACTTTTTAACCCTCACCACCACCTGCTGTCAGATCGACATAATCAAGCTTTTTGAAAACGGCTTCTCCACCGGCCACGGCTTCCTTCGTGCGCCTAACGACATCGCAAGCTATGCGGCTCTCGCGTGCATCGCTATTCAGTCCAACCAAAACGATCAGCACGGCGGCCAATCCATCCCGAACTTTGAATACGGTATGGCAGGCGGAGTAAAGAAGACCTATAAGAAAAATTATAAGAAAAATCTCGTCAAGGCTATCGAGCTTCTATGCAATGATGAAGCGGCAGACATGACCGCCGAGCGTATACTCGGTGAAGTTGGCACCGACGCAACACTTGCAAATGATACAGCATTCGTTGAAACAATCACGAAGCTTCTCACCGATGCATACGGCGAAGAAAAAGCAGCTCGCATAGTTGAGTTTACCAGAAAGCACGCACTTTGCGAAACCGAGCGTGCAACCTTCCAGGCTATGGAAGCGCTCATCCACAACCTCAACACCATGCACTCCCGTGCAGGCGCGCAGATTCCGTTCAGCTCATTAAACTACGGTCTTGACACCTCCGCAGAAGGCAGACTCGTTATGAAGTCCATCCTTCTCGCAACAGAAGCGGGGCTTGGAAACGGCGAGACTCCTATCTTCCCGATTCAAATTCTCAAAATCAAGGAAGGCATCAACTACAATCCCGAAGATCCCAACTACGATATATTTAAGCTCGCTTGCAGAGTTTCCGCAAAGCGTTTGTTCCCGAACTTCTCGTTCATTGACGCTCCCTACAACCTTCGTTACTACAAGCCCGGCCATCCCGAAACCGAAATTGCGTACATGGGCTGCCGTACACGTGTTATGGCGAACGTTTATGATCCGGACAATGAAATCGTATACGGCCGCGGAAACCTCAGCTTCACTTCTGTAAATCTTCCCCGTATCGCTATCAACGCAAAGGGCAATGTCGACTGGTTCTTCGAAGAGCTCGATAGAAAAGTTACTCTCGTATTTGATCAGCTTCTCGACCGATTTAAGATTCAGTCCGAAAAAACCGTCCGCAACTATCCGTTCCTTATGGGGCAGGGTATCTGGCTCGGTTCCGACAAGCTCGGTATCGACGACAAGGTTGGAGAAGTGCTCAAACACGGCACTCTCACCGTCGGCTTCATCGGCCTTGCAGAGTGCTTAAAAGCTCTTATCGGGAAGCATCACGGTGAATCCGCTGATGCGCAGAACCTCGGCCTTGAAATCATTGGCTTCATGAGAAAGCGCGCTGATGAGGCAAGCAAGAAGTACGGACTCAACTTCAGTGTTATCGGTACTCCCGCAGAAGGTCTCTCCGGTAGATTTGTTCGCATAGATAAGAAGAAGTTCGGCGTAATCGAGGGCGTTACCGACCGCGACTACTACACCAACTCCTTCCACATCCCTGTACACTATCCGATCTCTGCAGCTGATAAGATCAAGCTTGAGGCTCCTTACCACAACCTCACCAACGCAGGTCACATCACCTACGTTGAGCTTGACGGTGACCCAATGGAAAACCTCGACGCGTTCGAGCAGGTTATCCGTTGCATGAAGGAATCTGGCGTTGGTTACGGTTCGATAAACCACCCCGTAGACCGCGACCCCGTTTGCGGCTACACTGGTATCATCGGCAACGAGTGTCCCTGCTGCCACAGAACCGAGGATGACGGCAAGGGTAAGTTCGAGCGTATCCGCCGTATAACCGGTTACCTCGTTGGAACTCTCGACAGCTTCAATGACGCTAAACGCGCCGAGGTTGAAGACAGAGTTAAGCACTCCGTCGGTAGTGATGATACAAGCGACCTGTTCTAAAATAAAAACTAGCCCCGAGCGTTATGCTCGGGGCTTTGTTATGGAGTTGCGTGGGGGACGCGGTCACCTTTTGAAAAAGCCCCGCAAAAACTTTTATAGGGCTTCGCTGCCAAGAGTGTTAGGTTAAACCATATGCCACGCTCTTGGTAGTTGGGGCCCTCGTTAGCACCCGTGCTGCCACCCAACGACCGTTTTTCAGTAAGTCATCGTCTTACCATATCTTTAACGTTACATTGTAATAAATTGTTTGCGTACAAAATGCACCGCCGAGCCTTTATAGGAACTCGGCGGCGCCGTTAAGTAAACACTCTGTAGTCTGGCCGAAGCATCTTTGGCATAGCCGAGTGGAAGAACGTTCAAAAATGAGAAGGAGAGCGCGGCGCTTGAGCGCCCTTTCTCTCCCTTTTCGTTCTCCCAAATGCGCTTTGCGCATTGGTCGTTCTCCCGAGCCGCATAAGCGGCTCGGGCGTGCGCTGCGGCACACAAAAATTAAAAATTCCTTTTCATAAGCTCATCCGCCGCAAGGCGAATTTCATCTGCATTCTCAAAATTATGCCTGTAAACCTCAATCATGTATTTACCGGTGTATCCGCTATGTTCGAGTCGGCTTATCACACCGTCAACATCAAGCTCGCCCGCGAACGGGAGCTTACACTCTCCGTCCTTCCAATCGTTTATATGAACGTGAACTATGTCACTCCCCATAGCATCAAGCATTGCATTGGCATCATACCCACCGCGTGCGGTCTGCTTTAGGTCAAACACAAACTTAATATTACCCTCTCCGAAACGCCCGTGAAGCTCGCGCATAAACTCAGGATTCCCCGCACGTGCCGTGGATACGTTCTCGTGTATGAGCGTCACACCTTCGCTTTTGGCAACATCCATAAGATTTGCGAGTACCTCACAGTAATTGTCCATTCCAAAGAACGGTGCGCGTGTCGCATCTCCGTGAAAAACGGTAAAATCCGCGCCAAGATACGCCGTAGCGTGGAAAAATTTTCGATAGAAATCTGCCGAATCGTAGGCGCGTTTCTTGCACGCCGAGAAAAACATCAGGTACTCAAATCCTGACATAAACGGGTGCACACTCGTCACCTTGACGCCGTTTCCCTCGCACACCTCACGTATGAGTTTAAGATACGGCTCTTCAAGCTCGGAAAATGTATTTATAAATATTTCTATGTTTTCAAGTCCGAGCGAGGCGGACTTTTTAACGGCATCGAGCGTTTCCTCGGGATAGAAGCACGCGCTTGACATACCAATTCTTGATTTTTCCGTAAACAGCACTCCCTTCGGCTATTTTTTACAGTATCGGCAACAGTCCACTAATGATTTTTCGCCCGATATATGTTACAATTATTACAGTACACATACATGGAGACTAAAATGAAAAAATTACACATCCCCCCACTCTCGCGGGGCTCATTTAACATACTTAAATTCGGACTCGCGCCCGTCGCACTAACGTTTTTATACATAGCGTTTACGCGCTCGTCACTTGATGCTTACGACGCCGCGCGGCTCTTTGCGTCACTTTTCGAACAGTTTGAGCACGCGCTTATGTCGTTTTTACTTGTAATCGGCGGCGCACTGCTGTTTGATGTAGCAGTACGCGAGAAAAAGTAGCTATCCCTCGTATTCCGACAAAATCTGAGGCAGTCTTTTTATAACCTCGTCCACGCGAAGCTTATCCGCCGCATACTGCTTTCGAAGCAGGTTTGCAGGTATAAAATCGTCGTATTTTTCGAACACAGGCGCTTCCGTGGCGCTGACAAGCTTTGACTTGTCTATGCCTTCACGCTTGATAATATCACAAAGTCCTTTTATAAAGACGTAATCACTTGCCGTTTCCATTCGGAAGGTCATATAGTAACAGCCCTCAAATTCAAGGTTGCTTATTCCAAATTTTTCGCCGTTCGCCATAATAAACTTGCGCAGCGTTCGGAATGACTGTGTTCCGAGCCACGGAAAAAGGCACCAAGTATATCCACCAAGGTGAACAAGTGAGCTGTGCGGTACACCTGTGTTTTTGGCAAGATTTCGCACGATTTCAAGTCTGTGCTGTGCGTTGGGCTTGAGATACGGGTAGACCGTATCCTCGGCAAGTATGCGGCGCATACGCTCGAGTATCTTGGTGTGTATCTCTCCATATTCGCCCGGCCAAGAAACTTCCATTTTTCCGCTGACAGCTTTGACGTAGATGAGCTTTCTTGCAATATCAAGCTCTTCCACTTCCCATACCCTGCCTGCAAGCGCAAATCTGTCCCCAATGGGCGGCGGCGTGGTTATCGTACCAATTTCGTCCGACTCACAGCGAACCGTATAATCCTCACTGTCCTTAAAAACAGCGTAAAACTTAAAACTGTTCGTAAGCCGCTCGCCGCGAAGTCCCACGATAAGACCTTTTTGTTCGGTCATTTCGATAAACTCGTTTTGGAGCATACCCAGTAAGAGTGCACGGTAATCCTCTTTGTCAATTCCCTTAAAGGGCGGCAAAGAGAGTACGCGCTCGGCAAGCCGCTTTGCGGTAAGCTCGCCCGATGCCGCGAGCGTTGACAGCGTTTGCTGAAACGCCAGGCTGAACGGCATTTTTTTAGTGCTCGGCGGCTCTATAAATTTTTCCTCTATATAAAGTTGTACGATAGCTATAGCACGGAGAAAGCTCCACGGAATAAGCTGTGGAAGAGGCGTGTTCGGGAGCGGATTTTCCTCACGAAGCACCATCATCATTTCGGGCGGCGTGTCACGTCTGCCCGAGCGTCCGAGACGCTGCAAAAAGCTCGAAACGGAGTTTGGCGAATCGTTCTGCACGATACGCTCGAGCCTTCCGATGTCAATTCCAAGCTCCATCGTCACCGTCGCGCATGCGGTACATTTCATCTCATCGTTTTTAAGCTTAGCCTCGGCTTCTTCTCGTATCGACGCGGAAAGATTGCCGTGATGTATCAGGAACTTGTCAGGTTCTCCGCGTTTTTCGGCAATCTGACGTAAGGTTGCGGTCACGTACTCGGTTTCCTCACGTGAATTCGAAAATACAATGGCCTTTTTGTTTTTTACGCAGTCGTAGATGTACTCATATCCCGCGTCAAGCATAGCTTTGCCATGCGACGGTTCTTCCCACTTCGTGATGGGTTCACGCTCACCGAAGTCGCGGCTCTGGTCAAGCTCGTCGTTCTCGATAAAGAAATGCTCTATTCCGAGCCGCCACTTCATCTTGCCCTCAGTTATTTTGGGCACAAGCGTTTCCACCCCCGTGCCGCCCCCGAGCCACTCTGCCGCGAGAGCCGCGTCACCGACAGTCGCGGAAAGCCCAATGCGACGCGGCGTGTGACCGATAAGCCTTGCAATGCGTACAAGCTGACAAATTATCTGATTACCGCGGTCTGTACCAGTGAGCGTGTGTATCTCGTCTATAATAACGTAGCGAAGGTCACCGAAAAGGCGTACGATATCGTTTGAGCGGTTCATAAGCATACTTTCAAGTGATTCAGGGGTTATCTGAAGTATACCGCTCGGATTTTTGAGAAGTTTATTCTTGTGCGACTGCGCAACGTCACCGTGCCAATGAAACACAGGTATGCCCGTAAGGTCAAGCAATTCATCAAGGCGCGAGAATTGGTCATTGATAAGGCTTTTTAGCGGCGCGATGTAGAGTACCCCTATACTATGCGGCATATCATCATACATATCTGAAATTATCGGAAAGAACGCCGCCTCGGTCTTACCCGATGCCGTTGACGATGTGATAAGCAGATTCTTATCCGTGTTAAAAATCGCATCCGCAGCCGCCACTTGAACGGCGCGAAGGTCCTTCCAGCCGTTTCTATATATAAAATCCTGAATAAACGGAGAAAAGCGGTAGAAAATATCGTTTTCGTTCATCGTTTTGTCCTTACAGCTCAATATCAGCAAGCGTAAATTCATTCTTTTTCTCGTCTACGGGTACATCTTCGTCCTCATCGCCGTGAGACAGCGTTACCGCGCCGCTCCCGACTACGTCCGCAAAGCTAGTATCGGAGTTCTGCATCAGAATGTTGAGAACGGTCATATAGTCGCGGATTATCTCACGTGGCGTTATCATAGTGTCGGCACCCGCCCTGTCGAGGCACACTTTAAGAAACGACACCATATCATCGTTTGTTACGCGAGGATTCCAATTATAATTCTGCGCATGAAGCGCGGTTATGCGTACGATAAGCGCGTAAAGCTCGTCGTCAGAAAGTCTGCGAAGTCTTATAACGGGACCGATAAAGTTTTTAAAGCCCGCCTTCTGAAACTGTCCGTCGGAAAGCCTGCTTCGAAGCGCTTCATAGGAGAAAAGTCCGCGGCGAGTGTCTTCCAAAAATTGTGGTGTACCACCGAAAATAAGCGCAAGTCCCTCGGCTTTTCCTTGAAGCGTATCGTTGAACATTGAAAGCAGTTTTTCGTAATTGTTTTCCCGCGAAATACGGTTTGCGATTTTGTAAAGGTTTACGCATTCGTCAACGAACACCACAAACCCACGGTAACCGATTTTTCTGAAGAATACGGCAAGCAGCTTGATATACTCATACCAGTTATCGTCGTCGATTATACCACCGATAGGCATACCGAGCGTATTTCTCGCTTCGGTCTTACTCGAATATTCTCCGCGAATCCAGCGCATACATGCCGACTTTTTAGCCTCGTCACCGTCCATATAAGCCTTGTAGTATTCCGTCAGCACAGTTGCGAAATCAAATCCGCCAATTTGCGCTTCAAGCTCACGCATATAGGCGTAAATACGAGCAGTAAGCTCGTGCGAAAACTCGTCTGAGCCTACCGCTAACCCCGACTCCACAATCTGGCTCTGAAGCTCCGACAGCCATTTTGCGATTATTTGCGGTAAAGCGCCACCGTCGGGCGAGGATTTTGATGCGAGATTGCGAATAATCTCGCGGTAAGTGGCAACACCCGTACCCTTCGCACCACATATACGGCGTTCGGGTGAAAGGTCGGCATCCGCCGTGATAAATCCACGCTCAATAGAGTAACCGCGGACAAGCTGAATAAGAAAGCTCTTACCGCTTCCGTATTTGCCGATTATAAAGCGCATCGAGGCTCCGCCGTCGCTGACAGTTTCGAGGTCGGAGAGTAGTGCCTCAATCTCCTCACTGCGCCCGATAGCAATGTAAGGCGCACCCATACGCGGCACAACGCCCGCAGATATTGAAGAAAGCAGAGAAGCAAGTATTCGTTTTGGAATACGCTGTGTCATTTCAGCCATTTTTTAATATCCCCTTCGTAATCAGCAATAATTCTGTATCCCGAGCCGTCAGGCTCGATTATGCCATCGCCGATGATGTCAAAAGCACATTCGTTTATCTTATTCGCAAGCGCGTCGGCAAGTATGCCGATGTTCTTCGCCAATTTTTCAACACCGTCCGCATCAGCGCTCGCAAGAAGCGTGAGGGCTTCGCGCGCGGTACTATCAAGCATACCAACAAGCACGGCAAACTCGTCCTGCCCGCTACTTTCACAAGCCGCCAACGGCGTTGGCGTGGTGAGCGAGACAGGCTCCCTCTGAATGTCCTGTTTTTCCTCTTCAAAAGCCGCATTCAGAAGCTCTGCCGTACCCCACGAAGCCTTTTCAATCTCCATAGCATTTTCGACCGAAAATGTGGAACTAATCGGCTCATAGTGCCTTTCGTATTCGGGGACGGCATTTCCGACATCACCGTATCTCGGCGCACGCGTTTTCTTCTGTGCAGGCAAGTTCTCGTCAAAATATCTGTCGATGCTCACGCGCATTTCGTCGGTGAGTTCCTCAACCTTAAGGCGCGACTTTATGCCCAGCGCCATACGAACACGATTTTCGCTGTATTTGATAATATCCGTCGCCACGAAACGAAATCTCGGTGAACGTGTGTAGGATGCGTATTCAACCGCGACAGTCCGCTTCATATCGTAAACACACAGTGCTCCTTCGTAAGACACGCGTTCAACTCGCAAAAGTTTAGCGCTGTCGGAGCTGTTTTGCGAAATAACCTCGCGCCACACTCGGTCAAACGCGCCGCGGATGTGTGCCGCGAAAACAGAGATATTTTCCTCGGTAACATAGCGACTTTTACGCCAGTCGTAGGTTGACGTGTGCGAAAGCATTTCTGCCACAGCACTAGTGTTGCGGCCGTCGATATAAAATTCTTTTAAGCCTGCCTTCACAACAATCTCACCGAGTATCGGCTCAAGACGGTGTGTCGGGCAGGTCAGCTTATTTATGAGCGCGTAGTCACAAAGCCACTCGCACATATAGCTGTCTATTCTCGGGTGCTGTTTTCTGTAAGCAAGCCAGATGTCACAGAGCAACTCGATTCCTCGCTCGGGCTCTACAAGGTTCGGGCAGTTGAGTATCTCATAAATATATATTAGAATATAGCAAAAATCGGTTCTCAAATACACGCCCTGCCGCACGTTCTCTCGCCACCAGAGATACCACTTAAGCTGTGCGTATTTAAGCTGGCTGTACTGCGGAACGTACGCAAAAAACGGTACATGCTCGCACTCAACAGCGGTACGGTTCCAAAGTCGCACGGCATCCATACGGAAATTCTCGTAAAAATTAAATTTTGTACTCCACCTTGACACTTCGACGCGCTTTATAAGTCTATTTTCGGGCGTATATATAAGATACGGTTCGAGAGCATGCGAACGGTATTTTTCCACTTCATAGCGCGGCGGTATATTAACTCCGTCATCGCGCTCTGTTGGACTGTCGATATTTATCTCGACAGTATCGATGTTAGGTGCTTGGTACACGGGCGAAACCGGACGTTTTTTCGGTAAAAGGGTATTCAAATCCCAAAAGCGGTCAATGTCATCGAGATTTTTCGGCTTATCGCTCACGTTGGCACCTTCTTTCTGTAAGTTGGTATCATATTATTTTACCATAAAATTTTGATTATGTCAATTACATTGTGTCGGATTTTATG
The DNA here is from genome assembly GCA_045579105.1 of Candidatus Flemingiibacterium sp. Classification (GTDB taxonomy): domain Bacteria; phylum Bacillota; class Clostridia; order Oscillospirales; family CAG-272; genus Flemingiibacterium. The sequence goes on along the minus strand of JAZNLM010000020.1, from coordinate 17,485 downwards.
CGGTTTGCTCCCGCCGTATCAAAACAAAAGCCCGACAGGAAAATTTCTGTCGGGTCTATTTGTATTTATCCTTTTGCCTCTGCATCAATTGGTGTGTTTGTCATGATGTTTTCGGCGTCTTTAACTATCTTCTCCGCCATTTCGCGAAGGGCGTAGAATATGCCCTCTCCGTTTACTGTGTAGTATGCGCGGCGAGTTGAGTACGGGTAGTATTTATACTCCATTACCTTGCCTGCGTTGGTTTCAACGGTAAGCGTAAGATACGCTTCGCTCTCTGTAAGAGCATTAACCTCTGCATCGGAAAGGTCCTCGGCAACATAGCCCTGAACGTACGTCATCAAAAGCACCTTATAAAATTCGCGGAAGTTTTCAGCATCTGGCTTAAAGCCGCTTATACGCTCAGTAACGTCAAGTGACTTTTCACGGCTCACAATATCAAAAATACGTGTTGCCGTATCACTTTTAACAGTTATCGTCTTAACGTCGTTAATATTCATAAGGAATATCGGAAAGTCCACCCACTTTATAAGGTCCCATTCGAGCCACGGAACACTCGCAGCCTTAACCTCTGCGATAAGATTGAAGAGCATCGAATAAGCATAATATTTGCCGTCCTCATTCTTTTCACTGAACACCACCATCTGCTCGTTTCCTTTATGGGTGAAGTAAACGGCATGCGCAGGCGTAAGAAGTCCGTATTTTGCAAGTGTCGACTCATCGGGCGAAAGTTCTACCGTACGCGAACCTGCAAAGTCACCGAGTTTTTCAAGCACAGTAGAATAATTGGTCGTATGAACGGAATAGTTAGCCGGTGCAAGCATCGCATAAACGGTAGTCATCGCCGCATCTTCTTTTTGCTCTTCAGTGAGACGGGTGATAACGATTCTAGCTTCTTCGCCATCCATAATGGCAAAATTCTCTATGAAGTAGCTAGCATTCGCTTCAAGCGGAAGCGTGAGCTGTGGTGTAATAAGCGATTCGAGCGGCGCAAGCACGGTGGTTGCAACATCCGAACTCATGACATAGACTGCGTTTCTGCCCTCATAACGGGCGTAATATCCCATACCTGATGGAGTGAGATTGCCAACGTATACGGTGTGCGTTTCGCCGGTGCGCGATGTCAGCGTAAAACTTGCCGGCGACTGCGACTCATCAAGTCCGTACTCACTCATATCCTCGCAGTACTCGAGAACTCGCTCCTCAACGTGCGTATATCCAGCGCTGACAACTAGGGAAGCAAAAAGCTCTGTGTTATACGGTGCATTGGGGTGGTCCTTCACGAAAAATGTGTCATACTCCTTATCGTGATAGAACGCATACTGTCCGTATTCGTTTCGTACTTCTATCGTTTCGATATCCTCGCGCTCATAGTGCTCATACATAAGAATACTTCCACCCGCAGTTAGCACTTCTCCCTCAAGAAGTTCAACATTCTCGTCAGGCGTGTCATCCTCTCTGTTGAGTATCGGCACTACCACAAAGAAGTACGCAAGCACAGCTGCGACAGCAATAAGCGCGAGTACGATTATTGCCGTACGCTGTTTTTTGGCTGTACTTTTCTTGCGGCGCGACTTAAGCTCTTCGGTCTTTGTGGGTACTGTAAAGAGCGTGGATTCGTCCACCTGCCCGTTTTCTTTTGTGTTTTTATCAATCATCTGTGTTTTCTCCTGATGAACACAATTACTCCGAGAACAAAGACGCAAACGGGTATTGCAACAATAAGCGTCCACGTCCACGCACTTGCCTGTGCAGTAGTAATATCGAGCGCGTTGTCCTCAAATATCTTGAACTCAAGGTCAATGGGTACCTGCTCCTTGCCCATTTTAATCATCATCATATATAGGATGTCCGAATTTGCATACGTAGGAGTTAAGAACATATCCTCTGCAAAGAACGGGGAAGCAACCGCAAAGACATACGAAAAATGCTTTACGTTGTTTATATATCTGCTATCACGCGAAACGGTGACGAGCGGATACTGCCCCTTTTCGATAACTTCTTCGCCGACAATCTTTTCGGCATTTGCAGAAGAATATATCGCCGCAGACGCCTCTCGCGTTTCCTTTTCGGTGAAAAGAAGCTTTATCGGACTTGCATAGTAAGCAATAGTTTTAGGCGGAGTCCCCGTGGCAACTATATCCGAAACAAGCGAGCCGCCAACGGTATTCTCAAGCGAGTAACTTCCGACAAGAGCGTAGTGCTGTGCATCGATGGAGTTCGATTTATCGCGAAGAACGGCATCCTCAAACTGTATGCCCCATTCCGCCAAAAAGCTTTCAAGCTCTGGCAGATACTCAACCGTCGGGTCCATAAACACCATAAGGTTGCCATATCCGTCGAGAAAATCGTCGATTTTCTCAATTTCGGACCGTCTGCCTGCAGTAAGTTCGGAAATACCCTCAAAGTCATATTTGGGGCAGGAGATTATGATAAGGCGTCCGTCCTCACGCAGTTCTTCTTTTGTAAGGTCAATCGGGAGTACATCGTAGCCAGCATCTTCAAAAAGACTTATCATTGCAGAGGAAAGATATTCGCCGTGAGTATTGGTATAATACGCTATCGGCTTTTCCGTAAGTGAGCAGGAAACCATAGCGGTGATAAGCTTCTGTTCGCCGTTAAACGCCCATGCGGTAACGCCGTCATTGTCAAGCACAAACATATTTTCAAGCTCGAACACACGAAATTCCGTTCCGCTTTCGACGATAATACTGTCAATGTCGATAGTGTCCGTAGCGGATGTCTTGTATTTTATTACCTCGCCGTAATTTTTAACGGGGTCAACGTAGTCGTATGTAATATTTTCGTATTCCGCGCATATCTGCTTAACAAGCTCAAACACCATTTTCTGCGCGGTATTTGCCTCAAGCGTGTCAAAGGGTGAGCAGAAACGCACTCTTATTTTCGCGTTTTCGTCTATGTTATCAAGCAGCGCGCGTCCCGCGTCGGACAACTCGTAAATATGTGTTTTGGTGAGGTCGACGTACCAATTGTTGCTATACGCAAGTGCGGAGAAGATAACGTTCACCGCCGCAACAGCGGTGATAAGAGCAACGGTAAGAAGCACTGATATCGCACCGTATTTGAACTTACGCTTGTTTGCAAGCTTTTTCTGTGTATTCATATTCGCCACCTCCTACTCACGCCCAACGGCGCTTTTCGTAAATGCGCACGGTGATGAACATAAATACGAAGCAAATCGAAACGTAATAGAGAAGCGCTGAAATATCGAGTATGCCGTATCCAAAATTACCAAAGCGGCTGAATACGGATATCCAAGAGAGTACGGCTCTTATCGCGTAAACGTCGATAAAGGAATTAAGGAAATTGATTATCAGCATAAACAGTAATATTCCCATAGTTCCAAGCGCCGCAACTATCTGATTTTCGGTGAGCGCGGACACAAAAAGTCCGATTGCGATAAATGCCGCGCCGATAAGGATTATGCCGAGCGAGCTTGAAACAAGTACTGCGCCGTTCGGCTCTCCGAATTTATACAGAAGAGCAAAGTTTATCGCATTACCTACAACGAATGTACCTGCGAACATAGTAAACGCCGCGAGGAACTTGCCAAAAACCATGCTCATAAGTCCAACGGGCGCAGTCAGAAGAAGCTGTTCTGTGCGCATTTTTCTGTCCTCGCTGAACATTTTCATCGTGAGCATCGGCACAAGTATGATAAAAACGAACATTATCAGCGAAAAGTATGAAGCAACGTCGCTGTTAACACCCTGCAAAAGGGTAAAGAAACAGAAAAGGAACGCGTTTATAGCGAGAAAAACAGCGACGAACACGTAGCCAACGGGCGACGTGAAATACGCCTGCATCTCGCGCTTATATATAGCTAACATCAGTTTTCCTCCTCTGCGGTATTTTCAGTGTTTGCCTTTATGTCAAACTTCGGCTTGTCCGCCGCCTTTTTTGTAATTTGCTTTGTGTCAACAAGCGAGATGAATATATCCTCAAGGCTTGTGTTCTGCGATTCAAGACCGATAAGCGGCCATGAATTTGCGGCAAGCAGATTAAAGAGCGGCTTGCGAACGTCCACACCGGATGCGCTTTCGATAGCGTAAAGATAGCTGTCGCCCTCGCGCTCGCCGATAGCTTCCGCACGGCGCACGTCGGGAATGGTACGAAGCGCGGCAAGTATCTCTCTCTGCGGTCCGCAGATACGCGCGTTAAGCCGTTGTCCACCCTCAAGCAGACTAAGGATATTTTCCGCTTTTTCGTCGGCGATAAGCTTGCCCGAGTTTATAATAAGTATGCGGTCGCACACTGCCTGAACCTCGGATAGAATGTGCGTTGAGAGTATAACCGTATGTGCTCGTCCGAGATTTCTGATAAGCGAGCGAATTTCGATTATTTCCTTCGGGTCAAGACCGACTGTCGGCTCGTCGAGAATAATAATGCTCGGATTTCCGATAAGCGCTTGCGCGATACCGACACGCTGCTTATAACCCTTGGAAAGGTTTTTAATAAGTCTGTTTTTGTTGTAGTCGTCGGTTATCTTTACGACCTTACAAATCTCCTCAAGATGCTTTTTGCGGTTAAGCGTACAACCCTTAAGCTCGTATACAAAGTTAAGATACTCGCGCACGGTCATATCCACGTAAAGCGGCGGCTGCTCGGGAAGATATCCGATAAGGCGCTTAGCACCGATAGGGTCCTCCATAATGTCAACGCCGCCGATTTCTACCGTTCCGAGCGTTGACGAGGTATAACCCGTTATTATATTCATCGTGGTTGACTTGCCCGCGCCGTTCGGGCCGAGAAAACCGACAACTTCGCCCTCTCCAATAGAAAAGCTGATGTCGTCAACCGCGTACTTCGGGCCGAAGCGCTTGACCAGATTTCGTACTTCTATCATTAGTTTTTCCCCCAAAAAATCAGGCTCAATTACTTTTTATATTTCCAATAAAAAACTCCGTCGTGCCCCACGGGGCACGACAAAATTATACCATGCCAATATGAATAAATCTTGAACTGTTGTCGGCTATAGAAAATAATCGCAAAACTTTCCCAAATCGCTCACACAGCCGTCACATTAAAGCGAAATTATAGAAAGCATCGTACCGCGAAATCCGTGCGAATATCGGTGACTGTAGAATAGCTCCGGCTCACACGCCGTACAGTATTCGCACACGTCAATGTTCCCGTCGCGAAGCCCCGCGTCAAGCAAAAGCTTACGGTTCATCCCCACGATATCCGCGTGAAGGTGTCCGTTCTCTTCGCGTATAAACTCGCGCGCCGTATCTTCACCCACAAGCTCTACCACAGAGCTGTAGAAATCCTCGCCAACTTCATAACAGCAAAAATGTATCGCCGCACCGATCGCAGCGTGTATGTTTTCAACCTTTGCGCCAAGTTCGCCCATCTTGCGAACGCACTCGGCAGCAATCCCCAAAGCCGTACCGCGCCAGCCTGCGTGTACAGCACCAATAACGTGCGCTTTTTCGTCTGCGAAAAGTATCGGCACACAGTCAGCAGTCTTAACGCCGAGCGTAACGCCATCGCGGTCGGTGACGTAGCCGTCACACGCCTCGTCCGTGTAGGTGAAATAGCCCTCGCCGCGCATTTTTTCATCGGCGTACACGACCTTTGCTGAATGCATCTGATTACGGCTTATCACGCTTGCGGGCGAAACCCCAACCGCCATGGAAAAGCGTTTAAGATTTTCCATAACAGTTTCGTGCTCATCCCCGCGTCCAAAGGCGAGATTTAACGATGACGTATGTGTCTCACGGCTCACGCCGCCAATACGCGTGGCAAAGCCGTGCTTTACGCCAATTATGTCCGATTTAAGGTATCTTACGCCGTTTACGGCACTGATAAGTTCAAACGCCATTATGCCCTCACAGAGAAAACAGTTTTATAACCTTGAGCGCCGTCCCGTTGGGATATTCGCGTACCTCGGCAAGCGCGTAAAAGCCGTCTTTGCCAACAAGGCGCACACGTGTACCAACGAGATAGCCTGTTCCTATCTTTTTCTGATAAATCTCGTTTCCGTCGCGTGAAAGCTTTTCAAAAAACGGAGCGAGTTTAACCGCATCGAGTGATTCAAAAAGTGACTCTGTCGGACAAAGTGCAGAAATACGTCCGTTTTCGTCGAGCGTTTCGAGTTCCTCGAGCGTACGCGTATGCTCAAGCTTAAATGGTCCGCTTGCAAGACGGCAAAGTGAGCTCATCGCTCCGCCGCAACCGAGCTTCGTACCTATATCAGCGCAAAGCGTGCGGATATAGGTGCCTTTTGAACAGTGTACCGTCAGTATGTAGTCAGACGGCGAATCGGTCGCTTCCACTTCGAGCGAATATATTTTTATCGGTCTTGCCTCACGCTCGACAGTAATGCCCCCTCTTGCCAAATCAACAAGCTTTTTGCCGCCCACCTTGAGTGCCGAATACATCGGCGGCACCTGCATAATATCTCCCACAAAGTCCCGACAAGCCGTGAGCACGTGCTCTTTTTCGGGGATATCCGCAGATTCAGTGAGCACAGTACCTGTCGTATCCTCGGTATCGGTAGTAATTCCGAGGCGAAGCCCTGCACGGTAGACCTTATCGTCCGCCGAAAGAAGGTCTGCCGCCTTTGCCGCACGGCCGACAAGTACGGGCAGAACACCCGTCGCCATCGGGTCAAGTGTGCCTGTGTGCCCTACCTTTTTCGTGTTGTAAATGCGGCGAATTTTATTAACGCAGTCGTGTGAGGTAAAACCCGCCGGCTTATTTATGAGTATAACTCCCGACGGCTCCGTCATAACGTGTCCACCTCATCAAACGCACCTTTAGCAGTGAGTGCTTCTAGTTCGCGAACTACCGCCTCAACAAGCATTTCTTCGGCAACTTTTTCGCTTTCCGCAGTTACCGAACAGCCGCCTGCACGAACATGACCGCCGCCGCCAAACAGCGCGCAGAGCTGTGACACGTCAGCCACACGATTTGAGCGCATAGACACCTTAAAAAGCGTAAGGTCATCCGCATTCTGCTTTATGGTCATACCAACTTCAACGCCTTCGATAGTTCGCGTCAAGCTAATTATATCGTCAATATCCTCGTTTGTGAGATTATCCGGCTCCATCATCGCACGGGTGAAGTTTATAACTGCAAGCTTGCCGTCTGCGTAAAAATGCAATGCGCCGAGCGCCGCCTTAGTACCCATGACCTGAGATATCGGGTGAGAATCATAAAGTCTGCGCGCAATTTCCGCGTGATTTATACCGACTTCATGAAGCTTTGCGGCACGTCTGTGTGTATCCGCGCTCACCGCTTCGTATTTAAATCCGCCCGTATCCGAGCATATAGCCGCATAAAGCGCTGTCGCCGCCGCACGGTTGAGCGATGCCTTGCCGCGTTTTTCGAATTTCTCGAAAATATCAACCACTATCTCGGCGCAAGCACCTACGTCGCCGACATACGTATTTCTTGCAAACGGTGTGCCAAGTACGTGGTGGTCGATTGCGAGGTCGACCTTTTCGTGGTATTCCGTTTCGAGCGTGCCGAGCAGCTTCGACGTTGATACGTCAACTGACACGATAAGGTCGGCAGTGAAATCCGGTGGCAGCGTTTCGGGTGCGAGAGAATCCACACCGAAAATAAAGCGAAGTCTCTTCGGCATAATGTCACCGTTTATGACCTCAGCGCGCTTACCCATAAGGCGCAGAAGTTCGCGGAGTGCAAACGCACTTCCGAGCGTATCAGCATCGGGGCGAGTATGCGAGAGAATCAGCACCGACGAAGCGGCTTCGAGCTTATCGCACACCGCCTCAAAGGTTATGTTTGAAAGCTCACTCATCGCCTGTTTCCTCTTCAAGAACATCGGTAAACTCAATCTTATTGAGAAGCGAGTTTATATGTGCACCGTATTCTATAGAATCGTCGAAAATAAAGAAAAGCTCGGGAGTCTGACGTAGGTTAAGCGTTTGTGCAAGGCGTTTCTTGAAAAAGCCCGTGGCACTTTTGAGTCCCTTTTTAACTTCCGCCTTGTCGCCGCTCATAACGGAAAAATATATCTTTGCGGTCTTCATATCAGTAGCAACGTCTGCCGCCGTAACGCTTATAAACGCGTCAGACACGCGCGGGTCCTTAACCTCGCGAAGGATACTCGAAAGCTCCTTTACAACTTCCTCGTTCACACGTCCTCTTCTGTATTTAGCCATAATGTCCTCCACAATGTGAATATATATAGTACTATTCTATCATATAATACCGCAAATATAAATAGGGTTTTGTAAATTATTTTGGCTTTTTTAAAAAAAGTTGCTCGTTGTGCACACAAAATCACGTTAACGTATTGAAATCTTCACATTTTCGTGATATCATATTAAGGAAATAAATTATTCCACACGGAGGACATCAAAATGGTAGAACTGATAAGAGGCGGCGTGTATCTCGCTGACGGAAACGTGCTCGTTCCCGACGGTGCTGTCACAACGGCAAAGCTTGCTGCGCTCGGCAAGGGCGGCATCGACAAGGAAGCCGCAAGAAAAAGCACTATAGCATATGGTATCCTGTCCGCACACAACACCTCGGACAGCGAAAATAACCTCAGAATCAAATTCGACGCTATGGCGTCGCACGATATAACCTATGTCGGTATCATTCAGACAGCTCGCGCGAGCGGACTTGAGAAATTCCCGCTTCCCTACGTGCTTACCAACTGCCACAACAGCCTTTGCGCTGTCGGCGGTACGATAAACGAGGACGACCACGTATTCGGCCTTTCCGCCGCACAGAAATACGGCGGAATCTACGTCCCCGCACATATTGCAGTTATTCACTCGTATATGCGCGAAATGATGAGCGGCTGCGGCAAAATGATACTTGGCTCCGACAGCCACACGCGTTACGGCGCGCTCGGCACTATGGCTATCGGCGAGGGTGGTCCCGAGCTTGTTAAGCAGCTTCTCTGCCGCACATACGATATCAAGCGCCCCGAGGTAATTGCTGTTCACCTTACGGGCAAGCCGAAGGCAGGCGTTGGTCCGCAGGACGTCGCGCTCGCTATAATAGGAGCAGTGTTCAAGGACGGCTTCGTTAAGAATAAGGTTCTTGAATTCGTCGGCGACGGCATCGCGAATCTCCCAATCGAGTTCCGCAACGGCATTGACGTTATGACCACCGAAACCACCTGCCTGTCCTCTATCTGGGTGACTGACGATGAAACCAAGCGTTATTTTGATCTCCACGGTCGCTCCGATGCATATAAGAAGCTCACTCCCGGCGAGCTTGCATACTATGACGGCGCTGTAAAGGTTGACCTCTCGAGAGTTGAACCGATGATCGCGCTTCCGTTCCACCCCTCGAATACGTACACTGTACGCAACCTTATCGACAACGCTTGCGACATTCTCTCCGAATGCGAAAAGAGCGTTGCAGAGCAGCTTGACAACAAGAACATCAAGCTCTCGCTCACCGATAAAATCACCAAAGAAGGCATCAGAGTCGATCAGGGTGTTATCGCAGGCTGTGCCGGCGGTACGTTCGACAACCTCGTTGCCGCGGCTGACATACTCGGCGGATACTCCACCGGCTGCGGCGCGTTCAATCTTTCCGCATATCCGGCAAGCCAGCCCGCATACATTGAACTTGTACGCAACGGTTCAGCGGCAAAGCTCATGGAAGCCGGCGTAACACTTCGCACCGCATTCTGCGGCCCTTGCTTCGGTGCAGGCGATGTTCCTGCAAACGGAGGCCTTTCTATCCGTCACTCCACTCGTAACTTCCCGAACCGCGAAGGATCCAAGCCCGGCAACGGTCAAATTGCGGCAGTTGCGCTTATGGATGCGCGTTCTATCGCGGCAACGGCTAGAAATGGCGGTATTCTCACTCCCGCAACCGAGATTGATGTTGAGTACACAACTGCCAACTACCGTTTCGACTCCACCGTATATGATCACCGCGTTTACCAGGGCTTTGGCAAGGCAGATACTGCAGCAGAGCTTAAGATCGGTCCGAACATCGCAGACTGGCCCGTAATGCCCCCTCTTACCGAGGATTTACTCCTTCGAGTTGCTTCGGTTATCACCGATCCCGTAACCACCACCGACGAGCTTATTCCTTCGGGAGAAACCTCGTCCTACCGTTCAAATCCGCTGAAGCTTTCCGAGTTCGCGCTCTCAAGAAAAGATCCTGCATACGTTGGAAGAGCAAAAGAGATTCAGAAGTTTGAAAAGGCTCGCGAAGCAAGCGAGAGCACCGAAAACGGCGAGCTTGCTCCCGTATTCGCAAAAATGCGCGAGATCAAGCCTTCGCTTGATAATAAGAACGTCGGCATAGGCAGCGTAATCTTCGCAAACAAGCCCGGTGACGGCTCCGCTCGTGAACAGGCAGCGTCCTGTCAGAAGGTACTCGGCGGCTGGGCAAATATCGCTGTTGAATACGCAACCAAGCGTTACCGCTCCAATCTTATTAACTGGGGTATGCTTCCGTTCCTCTTTGATAATGCAGATGCGTTTGAGGTTGGCGATCACGTTTATGTTCCAGGCGTTCGAGCTGTAGTTGAAGCGGCAAAGTATGAGTTCGATGCTTACGTTATCAAGAAAAACGGCGAAGTACAGCCTATCACGCTCAAAATGGGTGAGCTTACCGATGACGAACGCACGATAATCCTCTGTGGATGCCTTATCAACTACTATAGAGATGGAAACTGATAAAGCTGTAAATAAAATATAAATTTTCACAAAGCAGCGAAACTATTTGCGATTTATTGCGTCATACATAGTGAACTACTATTAAAAGCGGAGGGCTTTCGTTATGAAAAAATTTATCGCAGCCGCACTTATGCTTTGTCTTATCTTCACGCTGACAGTTTCGTGTAAAACCGCACCGTCAGGCGATACTGTAGATACTGCAGACACCACCGACACGGCTGATACCAACGATATCGTTGATACAACCGAGCCGCCTCACTCAAACGAATTTCTTTTCGTTAACAAAGAAAGCGGCAACGTGTGTATCAACCACCACTACGGCAACAGAAATGATTATAAGCTCGTATCAACCCCCGTGATTTACATTGGCGACACAGAAAATCTCGAAGACGACGTGCTGGTATGGGGCGATCCTTCGGGTGAGCATCTCATAGTGCTCGCTTGGGAGAAGGGGGGCGATGATATCGGCGCCGCTTCCCGTCGCCTTATCGTTTACACCACCAAAGATATGGGCGAAAATTGGATTGGGACAAGTCTCCTTCTCCCAACGCCCGTTCCCGCACAATCAGCAGTTACCAATATGGTGCTGTCTATGTCTGCAGCCACAGTCAATACCGTTGGCAGTATCATCATCACCACCGACCACAGCGAGGTATGTTTCTTCATAACCGAGGACGGCGGTGAAACGTGGGAAATGCGCACGTATATAATTCATTATGACGCTCTTCACACGGGCGGACTTGTAGATGAGTCTATCGGCTTCATTTCATTCATCGCTCACGGCGAAAGCGGTCCCGAGGTGTTTATCACGGAGAATGGCGGCAGAGATTGGCGTCTTATGGATATCCCCGTGCCCGACGGATATACGGGTACAGGCTCATACGTCAACAGCGTGTATAAATACAACGGCGTGCTTGTTCTTGAAACCGTTTTCGAGGAAGAATGGCTTAACTACGTATCCGTTGATAACGGCAAGACGTGGAAGTGGCAGCCACACTAAAATATTATATTCAGGAGGACAAACCAATGAAATTCAAAGATATGCCCTACGAGCGAATCGACCTTGATGCACTCGGACAACAGCTCGATGCGCTCACCGAAAAGGTAAAGGGCGCAAAGGATGCAGATACGGTCATCGAGGTAGTGCGTGAGCAGGAAAAGTTGAGTGTTCATGCAATGACCATGATATCTCTCGTGCACGTTCGCAACTCTATTGATACGCGCGACGAGTATTATGCGGCAGAAAAGGAGTTCTACGATACCAATCTTCCCGCATTCCAGGCACATTCACAGAATTTTGCGCTTGCGCTTTACGCTTCACCATTCCGCAAGGAGCTTGAAGCGGTAATCGGCGAGCTTTCGTTTGTAAATCTCGAAATGTCGCTTAAGACGTTCTCTCCCGAGATAATCGAAGAGCTCGGACAGGAAAACAAGCTCGTGAGCGAGTATCAGAAGCTCGTTGCTTCGGCGCAGATTGAGTTCGACGGCAAAACGCTCAACATTTCCCAGCTCGGCGCGTACAAGGAAAACGCAGACCGTGACGTACGTCACGCAGCTTACAAGGCAGAGAGCGACTTCTATATGTCGCACGCCGAGGAGCTTGACCGTATTTTCGACGAGCTTGTAAAAGTACGTACGGCCATCGCAAAAAAGCTCGGCTTCAAGAGTTTCACCGAGCTTGCATATCTCCGTCAGACACGTAACTGCTACAATCCCGAAATGGTGGCAAACTTCCGCCGTCAGGTAGTAGCTGACCTCGTTCCGATAGTAAAACAGCTCAAGTGCCGTCAGGCGGAGCGAATCGGTCTTACTCCCGACACTATGTTTATCTACGACGATCCGTTCAGCTTCAAGGAAGGCAATCCGAAGCCTATGGGCACGCCAGACGACATTATGGCGGCAGGAAAGCGAATGTACGAAGAGATGTCGCCTCAGACTGCGGAGTTCATCAACTTTATGTACGATAACGAGCTTCTCGACCTCATTGCCAAGGAGGGCAAGGCTGTCGGCGGCTACTGCACCGAGTTCCCCGAATACAAGGCACCGTTCATATTCTCCAACTTCAACGGCACCTCGGGTGACGTTGACGTATTAACCCACGAGGCTGGTCATGCTTTCGCGGCGTACACCACCCGTAACTTTGAATTTATGGACACCGCACAGCCCACAATGGAGTCCTGCGAGTGTCACTCGATGTCTATGGAGTTCTTCGCTTGGAAGTGGCTCAACCTCTTCTACGGCGACGACACAGACCGCGCAAAGTATATGCACCTTGAATCGGCTCTCATCTTTATTCCCTACGGCTGTATGGTCGACCACTTCCAACACATCATTTACGACAATCCCGACCTCACTCCCGCCGAGCGTCACGAACAGTGGCTTAAGCTCGAGGCTATGTACCGCCCGTATATGAACTTTGGCGACGTTGAGTTCTATGGCAGCGGCAGAACATGGCAAAGACAGCTTCACATCTATCACTATCCCTTCTACTATATTGATTACTGCCTTGCGCAGACAGTTTCCCTTAACTTCTGGAGTATGTCGCAGAAGGATTACAAGGACGCGTGGGAGCGTTACTATAAGTTTGTGTGTGAGGGCGGCAAGAAGACCTTCGTAGGTCTTTGCGAGGTTGCAGGAATTGAAGTACCGTTTGAGGACGGCGCACTTAAAGGAACCTGCGAAACTGCGGCAGAGTATCTTAAATAAAAGCAAAAAGCCTCTCGGAAATCCGAGAGGCTTTTCTTGACGTTTTTACAGTATAACAATCGCCATCGAAGCAAATGCCGCAAGCGCACACGCACCGCCAAGACAAAGCTCCTTTGGTGTATGGCGTGAAAGCACCACAGAAGACCATACAACCGAAATAGCAAGCGCGGCACAAGGTATGGCCCAAAGCCATCCCATAAAGTACACCATAAAAAGAAGAGGTCCGAGTACGCCGCAGGCGTGTCCGCTCGCTTTAAGGTGAACTACCTTGTTGAATACGAGCAAGAGTACAACAGATAAAAGGTACGATGCTATAATAAATTTGAAATCCGCACTCGCGCTGCTTATAAACGCGTACGCGAAACCGACGATGTATCCTATGGCGCTCGTGATAAACGCAAGCGCTCGCTGGCCGTCACGTCCTTTGCCCTTGAATCCGGGGAGAATCGGCTGAAGCACATACGCAAGGCTAGGGATAATCGCAAGGCATAAAATAGCCGCGATAAGGTCGGGTACACCCCTGAATGTATTTTCACGGGTGAAGTACACCACTGTGAGAAGCGCTGTTACGAGTATCGGCGGAATTGTAAGTACACGAAAGAATTTTGCAAGAATATTTTTTACCATTTTTACACCTCAAAACGTTATTTGCCGCATTGGCTGTTGACATAATTATATTACAGCCCCTTCAATATATCAACCTACGCTTTGAGTTTTGACTCCACAGTAAGAATTATACACTCTACCGATAAAAAAGCGGCTCTACTCACAGTAGAGCCGCCGTTAAAATGCCGATTTATACTGACTTTTTTGAGAAGAGCCTTTTACCTCTGCGTTTAACGAAGAAGCACAGAAGAACGATAAGCTGCGCCGGTATACCAAGAAGCAAAAGCTGCCAATAGTTGTAGCCTGCCCACAAAAATATGAGGTACACCGTAACAATTACGCTCCAAACGAGCGCCGAAATGATGATGGCGCCCCATTTGCGGCTGCCCCAAATTGCGTTGAATACCGTTAAAACTATTGCCGAGGCGACAAGTGCGTATGCGAATATCAGCGGATAGACAAATCCTGCAAGATACATTACAATGAATACAAGCGCCGCAAGTGTCCACACGCCGATAACGGATATGAGGGAGATGCTCATATGATTTACGGCGTTTTTAGGACTTGGAAGCACCTCGTCCTCGTCGTGCAAGTGAAGCAGGTAGTCTACACTGCACCCGAAAAGCTCAGCAATCTTCATAAGCACATAGACATCGGGTATACTCTCTGCACGTTCCCATTTGGAAACCGCCTTGTCTGAGTAGGAAAGAGCCGTGCCAAGCTCGAGCTGCGTCATTTTGTTTTTAGTTCGGAGCGCGGCGATATTTTTCGCCACAATGCTCTTAAGTTCACTCTCCTGCACGTTTCCTCTCCCTTTCGTTGTACTTTCATAAGTTCAGTATAATACATTTGGTGGCATTTTTCAATATGTGTGCCGGTAAATTTTAAAAAATTTTATTTTTCCGTCACGCCAACATGCTTTATAACCTTGTTGTAAATTCGAAGCAGGAAGAAGGTTGACAAGAAAACGGAGAATATCTCGGCTATCGGGAAAGCAAACCACACGAGGCTTAATTTACCGGTGAGAGAGAGCAGATACGCCGCCGGAAGCAGTACACAAAGCTGACGTGCGACCGAGATTATCATACTGTAAACGCCATTTCCGAGCGCCTGGAAGACAGAGCCGACAGTAATACAAAAGCCCGCAAAAATGAAGCTTAAGCTTATCGAGCGGAGCGCAGGCACGCCAATCTCCACCATCTTCTCCGAAGCATCGAAGAAGCCGAGTAATCCCTCGGGAATAGTCTGCATTACAAGGATTCCGACAAGCATTATGCACACAGCCCAAATACAGCCGACTTTGATAGTCTTCATCATTCGCTCGCGTTTTCCCGCGCCGTAGTTGTAACTTATTATCGGCACGATGCCGTTGTTAAGACCGAAGACGGGCATAAAGATGAAGCTCTGAAGCTTGAAGTACGCGCCGAATACGCTGACCGCCGTTTCACCGATAGCCTCGAAGCCGAGCAGAATAGTGTTCATTCCCACGTTCATAACCGAGCCTATAGACTGCATAATTATCGACGGCACGCCTATTTTGTAAATAGCACCGATTGTTTTTAAGTTCGGGCGATATTTGAAGGGATTTACAATTATCTCTCGGTTATACTTTATATTCAGCATAAATCCTACGATTGCCGCAACTATCTGACCGGCAATGGTGGCAATAGCCGCACCCGCGATGCCCATTTTCGGTATGCCGAGTACCGGAACACCGAATATAAATATCGGGTCGAGAATTATGTTGATTATCGCGCCAACTCCCTGCGTTGTCATAGAAAGCACGGTTTTACCCGTTGACTGCATAAGTCGCTCGAAGATGAACTGTCCGAAAATTCCGATGGAACCGCAGAGAACTATCTGCAGATATTCTATCGCACCCTTTGCGATAACAAGATTGTCTGTCTGCATATTTATAAACGCGGGCGCGAAGAATATACCAACGAACACAAACAAAATAGTACTGCAAAGCGATAAGAAAATGCCGTTATTTGCGATTTTGTTGGCATCCTCAAAATTCTTTTCGCCAAGACGCTTGGATAAAAGCGCATTAACACCGACCATTGTGCCGCCGCCAACTGCTATCATAAGCATCTGCAGGGGAAATGCAAGCGAAACCGCACCGAGCATCTGCTCGCCGAGGTTTTCTATAGTCGGATCGCTGATACGCGAAACAAATATGCTGTCAACGATATTATAAAGTGCCTGAACGAGCATCGATGCCATCATAGGTACACTCATCGTGCAAACGAGCCTACCGATAGGCATTGTGCCCATTTTATTTTCTTTTCTCTGTGTAATCTTTTCTTTATTCATATAGTTTTACTACCTAACTATTTTTTAAATAGCACGAGGTGGCGCTATATGCGTCACCTCGTATTTTGTTAAACGGTGTGGATCTTGTTTTCCGCATCAGCGTTGCCGTCAACACCGTACATCTGATTCTTTCTCCACTCGAAGAACTTGGTCGCAACCTGCTCAAAGAGCGCGTAGGAAAGTACGTCCTCATCCTGAATTGCCCATGGCTTTACGGCCTCACGAAGCGCTTCAAGCTCGGGCTTAAGATCGTCTGCAGGACGGTAAGTGATAGGCTCTGCATCACCGATTATCTTCTTCTGGAAGTCGGGCTTTATAGGCATAGGCGATTTACCGTATTCTCCGCGGACAAGTCCCTTAAACTCCTTGGTTACATTCTTGTAACGCTCACCCATAATTACGTTAAATACCGCCTGAGTACCAACGATCTGGCTGGACGGAGTAACGAGAGGCGGATACCCTGCATCTGCCCTAACGCGCGGAACTTCCTCAAGTACCTCGATAAATTTATCGGACTTGCCTGCCTGCTTAAGCTGGGAAACAAGGTTCGAGAGCATACCGCCGGGAACCTGATAAAGAAGAGCGTTAACGTCAACCTTTAATACCTTGGGATCAAGCAGACCGCTTTCCATATACTTTTCGCGAAGAGGCATAAAGTACTTGGAGATCTCGTCAAGCTTTGCAAGGTCAAGGCCGGTATCATACTGTGTGCCTGCGAGGGACGCAACAAGCGGCTCTGTAGGTGGTTGGGAAGTACCCATAGCCATAGGCGAAATTGCTGTGTCAACAATGTCAACTCCGGCTTCGATAGCCTTGAGAAGTGTCATAGAAGCAACGCCTGCGGTGTAATGGGTGTGAAGCTGAATCGGAAGCTTTACGGTTTCCTTCATGGCCTTTACAAGCTCGTAAGCATCGTAAGGCTTAAGAAGACCCGCCATATCCTTGATACAGATAGAGTCAGCACCCATTTCTTCAAGCTGACGCGCGTATTTGGTGTAATACTCGGTGGTGTAAACGGGACCGGTGGTGTAGGAAACAGCCGCCTGAACGTGGCCGCCTTCCTTCTTGGTAGCGTTTATCGCGGTCTTAAGGTTACGGGGATCGTTAAGCGCGTCGAAGATACGAAGAATGTCGATACCGTTTGCGATAGACTTCTGAACAAAGTACTCAACAACGTCGTCAGCATAGTGACGGTAGCCGAGAATATTCTGTCC